>JAHIZN010000035.1 GCA_018814245.1 bacterium | reverse complement strand
TGTAAATTCTTAAGATGAACCCTCATCAAGCTCATCTTTACCTTATTATCGTTGAATTATTCTCCCTAAGATATTTACACCCTTTGTGGCTCTTTCCCTATAGCGAGATTGACACGACAGATTGTAGAGACAGAGGGCAGGCACGGGGACCTTGCCCCTACGGGCAATTATCGTGAACTTGAGTTTTCACACAGTCTGAAGGGGGTTGCCCCTACTGTGGCTGAATACAACAACCGCACAGGTCGTAACTATTCAGGCACACAGAATTCAGGAGTCAGAATACAGGATGAAGACGGCGACCACAAGGAGGTAGCACCTCTGGCAGGTCGCAGCTTACAAGTTTCCCACGAATAGCTGTAGCTGCAGGGCTTGTCACTGCCATAACCATTCCTATGCCTGAATAGTTACATTTTATTTTGCCTTTGGAAGTTGTGAAACAAGAGAGAGATCAACATTCACCCCTTCAACTTGAAAGTGCGGCCTTACCTGCATCTCTACACGATAAAATCCAGGATTATCCTCAAAATCAGTAACTTGAATAGAAGCTGCACTCAAAGGGCACCTTGCCTTAAGCTCTAATGATGGATTTTTCATCGTAGTAACCAATTTTGACATCCATGCTTGAAGCTCCAGCTGTAGATCATCCTTTTCCTTTGCTGCCCCAATATTTTCTCGTTGAATTACCTTCAGGTAATGAGCCAATCGGGACACAAGGAAAAGATATGGTAGATTAGCACACAACTTACTATTTGCCGTGGCCATAGGATCATTATATTTCTTCGGCTTTTGAGTAGCATGTGCTGAAAAGAAACAGGCAAAATCATGATTCTTATAGTAAAGCAAGGGAATAAACCCTAACTCTGCCAGTGCAAATTCGTGTGCATCAGGGATAAGCACCTCTGTGGGAATCTTTGTATCTGTATCTCCGGCTGTTTTATATGTATGTAGGGGTAAATCCTTTACCAATCCTCCTGCTTGAGGTCCTCTGATATTCACACACCAGCCATTCTCAGCAAAACTTCTCGTAAGATTAGCCGCAAAAGCAAAGGAGCTATTTCCCCATAGATATTTCTCATGTTCTCCTGTTACATCCTCTTCAAAGTCAAACTCCTTGACAGGCATAGTGTCCTTACCATAGGGTACCCTTAACAAAAATCTTGGCGATGTAAGTCCTACATATCGCGAGTCTTCTGATTCACGGAACCCATTCCACTGTCGATATTCATCTGTTTCAAAGAGAGAGGCAATGCTGCTTACAGGGATTTGAGGAAGTTCATCAATGGATTTCATTCCAAAAAATTTAGATCCTACTGACCCAATAAACGGTGCATGTGTTGCTGCAGCAATCTTGGAAACATTTCTGAGAAGTGCTATATCCTGAGGAGAACGGTTAAATTCATAATTTGCAATTATTGCTCCAATAGGCTCTCCGCCAGACTGGTCATATTCATCAACATATATTTGTTTGTAGAGTCCTGACTGAACAGTTTCTGTCGCATCCTCAAAATCCTCTCTTAACTCTTCTTTGGAGACATTAAGAACTTCAATCTTGATATTAGCATTAAAGTTTGTTCTGTCAACTAAGAATTTAAGCCCTCGCCATGCAGATTCCATCTTTTGGAAACTTTCATCATGCATAATCTCATTAACCTGACTACTGATCTTTTTATCTATCTGTGCAATTACATTATCTACTACTACCTTATCCAACTTCTCCACAGTCTGCCCTGAAGCTGCAATAGCTCTAACAAATTGACTAACAGCACGAGATAATTTATCAGCCGTTTCATCACTTTCTATTTTTACACGCTCCTTAGGGACAGTAGCATCCACCTTTTCAAACAACAACTCCAATAAATTCTTTTCCTCCACTACTGTTTGCTGCTGAGGTTGTACAGATTTTGCTTCTTCTGCCATAATCCTATTTCCCTCCTTACTTTTGCTGTCCACTCACAGTATCTGTGAGTGGAGCTATTTTATCAAGCTGTTCCAACACAGCATTCATCTGATCATTATCCTTCAATATCTCTTCAAGAGCTTTTCTAAACTCTCGATTAGTTACAACCCTTGCTTTCAAATCCTTGAGCAAATCCCTTATTTTCAGCATAGCATTTAATTCCGGAATCTGCTGAACAACAGCTTCAGGGCTAAATGAACCTAAATCATCAAGCTTCAGATCTACTTTCATATCAGTTTCTTCGCCTTCACCAAGCTTATTGGGTACGGAAAATGACAATTTAAGCCTCTGTTCCTTCATTACAGATGAGAAATTGGACTTAGTAATGTTTAGCTTTTTCCGTTCCATAATAGGCGTACTATCCTGCTGCAGGGTATAATCTCCAACCAACAACAGCTTCAATGGAAGTTCTACTTCTTCCTTAACTCCCTTATTCGCGTTTACATACTTGACATTAATCCTGGAGGGCGGGATTTCATCCTGAAAACTACTCATACTTCACCTCTCTTAATTTAATATGTTTATTCTTTAGCTTCAATGCCAACAAATTTTTCTGAATTTTACATATTATATACTATATTCTTCTATTTGTCAAGTAGAAAATTAAATTATTTCTGAAACTCCGACATAAGAATGAGTCTCTATTCCTGTTAAGACATCACCTCGTAATTTTTTTTTAACTTGTGTACAATATCTAATTTTGAGCTG
>JAHIZN010000266.1 GCA_018814245.1 bacterium | reverse complement strand
TGCTGCCTCCCCTGTCTCTGCCCCACCAATAAGCGACCACAAGGGTCGCAGCTACAAAGATTCCCACACACAACAATCGATCACAATGTAGCTGCAGTGCTTGCCCCTGCTTAATGGACACCCACAAGAGGGAGCCTCTTTGACAGGGATGTCCCTACAAATTGTTATGCGTCAAATTAAGATTGACACGACACTGCAATATGTTAGTAATTCTTCCCCAATTCTCCCCCTTCTCCCGTTCTCCTTCTCCTTACACATCTTCCTGCTAATGACTGACCGATTACACGCAAGTTGAAATTTTGCTTGATTTTTGAACTGATTTGGTGTATAATTTAATTTGTATCAATTTTGCCTGATAATTTGTTTTATGTGGAAAAGGAGAAGGGGCTATGATGAGCAATAACTCTTGCGAATATGTAATTATTATTGGTGGAGGACGACGAGGGATAGCCATTCTTGAAACATTAAAGGATGATGAAGAAGTAAAGATTATTTGTATAATTGATATAAACGAGGATACCCCTGGAATGAAATTAGCCAAAAGATTAAATATCCCTACAGATATTGACTTTATTAAATTTATAAAAAAAAGAAAAAGAATAGATGTTGTCTTTAATGCTACAGGTGAACGCTACATTGATGAAAAAATCAAACAATTAAGACCAGAGATTGAGATTATTAGTGGATTAAGTCTTAAGCTTGTCTGGGGATTAATTGCAGAAAGAGAAAAGGCTATTGCCCTTCAGAGGGATCTTTATCGGAATACAATAGGTATCCTGACCTCCAAAATGGAAAGCAAAAATATCTGGGCACACGGACATCCGGAAAAGGTTACAGAATACGCTACGCTTACCGGACAAAAGATGGGCTTGCTTCCAAAAGAGTTAGAAATAATTAAGTGTGCTGGTATTCTGCATGATGTAGGCAAACTGGGAATAAATGATGAAATTCTTCTAAAAACAGAACGGCTTACAGAAGAAGAGTATCAAATTATTAAAGAACATCCTGTTGAAAGTGAATCTATCGTCAAATCTATGGAATTTCTATATACTGTCCTGGCTGCTATCAGACATCATCATGAACGATATGATGGGATGGGTTATCCAGATGGATTGAAGGGAGAAGGGGTTCCTTTAAGTGCCAGAATATTGGCTGTGGCAGATTCCTTTTGTGCCATGACAGCACATCGTCCATATTGTCGGGAAAAAACTATTGAAGAGGCTCTTGATGAGATAAAACGATGCTCTGGCACACAATTTGACCCTGAAGTAATCAAAGCCTTTGAGCATATTATTCATGAAAGGTTTTTCGAATCAGACATCCCTGAGATGCGGGCTTTCATCTCTCAGGAGAAATAGCAACAGTTCAGGTAATCAGAATCCAAAATTAAAATCAGACGACACAACTGTTCGTAATAATCTGCTTTAGTAAGTGTATCCAAGCAAAAATAATCAGGTGGTGTCTGAATTAGGCTAAATATTAGTTGTGTTGACAATCAGAAGCAGGGACAAGCCCTGCAGCTACATCTCTTTTTGTAGCTGCGACCTGCCAGAGGTGCTCTCCTCTTGTGGTCGCTTATTAGCTTATAAATGAGGAATGTTTTTCCTATCCACCAAGAGTTAGCTATTTACAGACACTACCAAATAATCGCATAAATCATGCAGGTTCTTTCATTCTGACTCATGGATACCTAAACTATTACTAACAATCTAATATTACTCCGACACATTGTCATTCCGGGAATCGCAGCAACGAGGAATCTCACAAATGAGACTCCTGCATTTACTGAACTGTTGCCTGACACCTACTTACAACACAAGAGCGAGATAATGATCCGCCCATACAAATACAGGAGTACAACAATGCCTGAAAAAAATATTGAGGCAGCACCTCTGGCAATGGATCTTGTTCAATTATGGCGAGATGGAGAAGTAGAAAGATTTGATGAAATAGTGATAAAGCATCAAAAGCTAATCTGTAACATTGCATACCTTTTATTAAAACGAGATTATCAGCAATCCTGTCAGATTGCTTGCGAAACATTTGCCTATGCCTATCATAACCCATACAAATTTCACGATGAACACTCATTGAAATTATTTCTCTGTCAAACTCTTATAATTATGATTAGAGAAAGACTAAAACAAAATGATATCCATAAGGATGAATTGCTTCAGGAATTGCTCGAGGGCTGCAAGCCTGATAAGGTTTCCAGCCATTGGACAGCAAGGGATATAATGGCTGAAAAGGAGAGACTGCAAGAGTATGTTCTTGATAATTTAGAAACATTATTATTTGACCAGATGGCAGTAATTATTCTTCGGGATATATTTATACTTTCTTATGAAGAAATATCCGCGATAATGAAATGGCCCATCAAAACCATAAACCCTCGCCTCCATCGATCCAGAATAGAGCTAAAAAATAAGATACAGGATGTGCTTTATAGTGGAATGTAGGTATATTCAAAGCCAATTAAGTTCATTTTTAGATAGTACGCTTATTTTCCCTGCACCGATAAAGGAACACCTTGAAACCTGTTCCATATGTCAGGATGAGTTGTCTTCAATTAAACGAACCATAGAATTTACATCATCTATCGAAGAGATTCTCCCACCAATTGATTTTTTATCCTCGGTTCATGAGGAGATAAAAAAAGAAGCTGTGCCTATCCTGCCAGAATATAATTTGTCCATAATAAAAAGATATATTATTTATGCAATTCTTTTAATTTCTGCTGGATTGTGGCTTACAAAGGTCTTTTTATTTAAGGAAAATATGTCTCATGTTATTTCTGTGGACTCAAGATATAGAGCAGGTTCTCAAACAGTAACAAATCCTGCCAGCCCTTCAGATTCTGTACACCTTGTTGCCAAGAATAAAATCTCTTTACTCGTGCCACCCTTAGAAGAAAAAATACTGTTGTCTTCTCCAATAGATGAGATCAGGGTTAATGCCAACTCAGTACCAATGGAGGATGATATTATGGTATTTTCGGGACCAAAGGATGTTTTGACCCCGTTGCCCTTAAATCCTCAAATGGATATTACCAACGGCAGCCTTCCTAAACAAATACCATTAAAACCAAGGGCAAGGGTATTGAAATTGGTTATTGATGGTGAACCAATAGAAAAGGAAGAGTTATTAGAAGAGAGTACAATCAAAGAACTTCCTTATACCCATTATGAGTTAGGAGATTTTCTGATTAGATTGAATGATTATAATGAGGTTTGTTCTGTTCAATTAAGAGATGTAGTTTTAGTATATGAATCAGCAAAATATGCAAATCCCGAAGAATTAGAGGAAAAAAGAGATAGCATCAAGGATATTATTCAGGGTGTTGTTGTCAGCTATGATTCTAAAGAGATAAAACAAACAGAAAACCTTAAAAGAGAATTAAAAGAGAGGATAAATACCATGCTCCAGGAGGGGAAAATATTACAGATTGGATTTAAGATTGTGGTAGAGTGAAATAGGAAGCGTTCAGCTGTCAGCTGCCAGCACCACTGCCAGCGATTATCCTTACCCACATCTTTGGGGGACAGAATTCTGATGGGAAATGCTGCAAAACAACAGGAGCATGTGCCCCAAAATGATAAACAATTCAACAATTCAGCAATTGTCAATTGTTGAATTGTTGAATTGCTAAATTAATGGTGGTTGGACTTGTGGGTAAGAATAAATCGCCAGCGAAGAATGCAAGTGCCTTGATGTTATGGTTTTTTGCTTTCTGCTAATTGCTGATAGCTGACGGCTGAATACTTATTCTGGAGGTATGATGTTAGACGAAAAATTTATGCGAGCTGCTATTAATACAGCCAGAGAGGGCATCCTTTATGGACAAACACCCTTTGGGGCATGTATTGTCAAGGATGGAGAAATAATAAGCTGTATGCATAACCTTGTCTGGGAAAATATGGATATTACAGCTCATGCTGAAATTTGTGTTATCCGGGATTCTTGTCAGAAATTAAAGACTATTGACCTGTCAAGTTGTGTTATTTATTCTACCTGTGAGCCATGTCCTATGTGCTTTGCCGCCTGTCATTGGGCAAGGATTGATGGAATAATCTATGGGGCAAGGATTGAAGACGCAAAACAATTTGGCTTTAATGAGCTTGGGATTTCAAATGAGACAATGAAACAAATTGCTGCCAGAGACGATACCTCTTTTGCTCCTATTGAGATTACTGCTGATTTTCTTCGTCCTGAGGCTCTGGAACTTTTTAGACTATGGGACAAGCATGGTGGACAAAGGGTATATTAATGCATGGTTCAAAAAGAGTAAACAGACAACCACAGGGAAGTTTTGACACTACAAGGAGACAAAAAATGCTTGAATGGAATAAAATACTGCCTGATGTTTTGATAATTATCGGCATAATGATTGCCATCAGAATTACTATTATCATTCGAAACAAACTTCAGCCATATAATAAAAAGATAAAGGAAAGAGAAGAACAACTTGAAAAGGCAAAGGAAACCCTTGATGAAATCTGGCCAGACAGACCCGGGATACGAAGAAAAAAACTGAGAGAAAGAAGGGAAGAATAGTTATAACAGGGACAGGCTGCTATGGATGCTACCCTCTTATTCCTGCCCTAACCATTTTATGCCTAACTAATTACAGTACAATAACAACACAGAGGTAATAAATGAAACATTCGTTAAAAACAGGGCTTAGTTTTGGTTTAACATCTGGAATAATAACCACACTTGGATTGATGGTGGGACTACATTCCGGCACACATTCAAAGATTGTAGTTATTGGTGGTATATTGACTATAGCCATAGCAGATGCGTTCTCAGATGCCCTGGGAATACATATTTCTGAGGAATCAGAAAATATACACTCTGCAAAAGAAATCTGGGAGTCAACCATCTTCACCTTCTTGTCTAAGTTTGTCACTTCCTTAACATTTGCCGTTCCTGTCATATTTCTCCCACTTTCAACAGCAATTATCGTAAGCATATGTTGGGGTATGTCCTTGCTGGGGATAATCAGCTTCTATATAGCTAAGGCTCAAGAGATAAAGTCATGGACAGTGATTGCAGAACATATCATTATTGTCTCAATAGTAATATTCTTAACCCACTACGCTGGTGATTGGATCAGAAAAATATCAGGTTAATTCACAGTAATTGCTCAGGATTGAACAGCTTGCATAACAACAATAAAATCAAACAATTACAACAAAATATTGACAACAGTATTTTTCTGTGTTATAATAATCGTATTCAGCGAATAAACAGGAGGATATAATGATGTGTTGCAAACTTGACAAACATCCCTGTCAGGTGTTAAGTATAGCAATCATGACTACTATACTTGTCTGCTTCTTTTCATTGTCTGCTTTTTCCCAAACAGCAAAAGAAGCCTTTCTTCAGGGGAATAAATATTTCCAAAAACAAGATTATCAACAGGCAATCACTGCCTATCAACAGACCATTAACTCAAATCCATATCACAAGATAGCCTATTGTAACCTTGGGAAATGCTACCTTAACCTCAACCTTTTTAATAAGGCAAAAGAATGCTTCAAAAAAGCATTAAGATTGGATCCAGATTATATTGAAGCCCTTAATAAATTAGGGGTGGTCTATGAATATCAAAAAAAATATAAAGAGGCATGGAAATGTTATAACAGGGTATTGAAGATTAATCCTATTGAAGCCGAAGCTCACTATAATCTTTCGTCCCTTTTCCAGAAGAATCGTGATTTTGAAAAGGCGATCAGGCATGCCGGGCGAGCCATAAAAACAAAGCCCAACTATATTGAAGCACTTATCAAACTCGGAGATATATATTGGAAAGCATATCATGATCTGGATAAGGCATCCATATACTATAAAAGGGCAAAGAGGCTTGAACCCGGAAATAAACTTGTTAGATCCTGCCTGGCAGAGATGTACGCACAGGAGGGATTGATTAAGGATGCAGAGAAAGAATGTCTGGAGATGGTCAGCATGGATCCATTGTCCCTGTCGGCTTTGTCTCAATTGGTAAAGATATATATCAACCAAGGGAGGCATAAAAAGATTGGACCGCTTTGCCAGCGAATAATTTCGATTACCCCTTCAGATAATAATATTTTATCATACAGTTCTGTATTGAGCAGCCTGATAACCCTTCTTGTTGAGCAGGGAATGAAGAAAAATGCGGATATACTCAGTCAAAAACTAATCTCTCTTGCCCCCACTTCAAAAACATTTGACTCATACCTGTCTACATTAACCAACCTCATAACCTTTATGTTTGATAAAAAGAAATATGAAAAAGCAGCCCCGTTTTGCAAAAGAATCAGTACACTTGTTCCGAAAGGCAAGGCATTAAGTTCATATCTCGATACATTGAATCGTCTTGTCAGGTTTTATTTCAGCCACAAAAGATACAAGGAGTCTATCCCTCTCTGCCAAAGGGCAAAAGAAATTTCTCCATCAAATAGTATGTCCTGTTATCAGCTTGCCATAGCTTACAAAGGAACAGGTGAATATAAGGAGTGTATGAACGAAGCCCTTAAAGCATGTCGGATGAATTCATTCGATGAGATTTTCTGGCATATTGTGGAAAAAGGGATATTAGACCTTGACCGGCAGCAGGTGGGAACCCCATTAAGGAATGAGTGCTCAAAAAGACACCTTAAAATGGCACAATACTATCTTGGGCTTGGTAATATTCCCCTTGCTGAATATGAGTACAAAAAGGCTAAACAGCTTAATCCTCAAAGCATACAGGTAAGATTGGGATTAGCAAAGTGTTACGAGCGACAAATGATGAGGCTTGAGTCAATTGAAGAATTTAAGAAGGTGCTTGAGCTTGCTCCTAAAAACATTGAGGCAAAAGATAAAATAGAACTAGGCTGGAAACAAAAGGCATTGTCCCTTGTCAAAGAGCCACTTCCTGAGGTTAAGAAAAGAAGGGTAGTGGTTATCTTTTCAGCAAAAAATCAGGTACACTTAGAGATTGACCTGGTAGCTGAAGAGATGATGGAGGAATTCTTAACTAAATCGTTTACTGTCTCCCCTATACCTGCAAAAGAGGTTCAATCTATGATGAATACTACTGGATTAAACACTGT
Source organism: bacterium (assembly GCA_018814245.1). Classification (GTDB taxonomy): domain Bacteria; phylum UBA9089; class CG2-30-40-21; order CG2-30-40-21; family CG2-30-40-21; genus CG2-30-40-21. The sequence continues at coordinate 3,759 of JAHIZN010000266.1, read as the reverse complement.
AAATAATCTACAAACAGCTATTCAATTAGCAACAAACCTTCAGGCAAGATACCTTCTCTGGGGGGAGATACAAGAGGAAAAAGAAAGAATTTGTATTAAATCACAACTACTAAACCTAAAAAAAGAAACTCCCAAAAAAGAACAAGAATTCCTGCATGTTAGCCGTAGCAGGGATCGTTTAACTAAGTGCATATCATATCTTAGCCAGGAGCTTTCTAACTTTTTTCCTGTCCAAGGCGAGGTAGTCAGCTTAAACAGAACAAATATTGTTCTTAATCTTGGAGAAAAACATGGTGCAAAACCAAGCTTTATCTGCGATGCCTTTAATTCTGCCGGTCAAAAAATAACAGAGATAGAGATTGTAGAGGTAAGCAATAATACCTCCAGAGGAATTGTTACCACTGTCTCTGGAATGAGGCAATTATTGCCTCATTCCAGAGTGATCTTGCGAAAAAATCAGGTCGTTAAAGAAATAAAGGGAAAAAAGAAGGAAAAGGAAAAGAAATAGAAAGATTTTTTGTATGCAGCCTTACACAGATTTAGGTGGTGTCTGCATTAGACTAAATATTGGTTGTATTGATAATCAGAGGCAGGGACAAGGGGGTAGCACCCCTGGCACCCTGCAGCTACATTAGCACATGCTTGCGCGTATTGGATTCTTGTAGCTGCGACCCTTGTGGTCGCTTATTAGCTTATAAATGAGAGATATTTTGCCTATCCACAAAGAGTTAGCTATTTACAGACACTACCGAAAATTGCTATATTGGAGTATGTTAGATGAAGATTGGTTTAATCATTAATATCAAGAGACCAGATGCCTTCAGGGTAGCCAAAGGGGTCATAAACTGGCTGACACAAGATGGGGATTATCATTTGGTCATGGAGTCAGGGACAGCTACTACCATGGGATATGAAAAACTGGGTGCTGACTCAATAGAGATGCAGGGGGTTGACCTGATCCTTGCTATGGGTGGTGATGGTACATTGCTTCATGCAGTACGAGTGATTGAAGGTAAAGGTATACCCATTCTGGGTATAAACCTTGGCAGCCTTGGTTTTCTCACAGAGGTTACAGAAAAAGAATTGCATTCTACCCTGATAAATATACTGCATGGACATTATAAGATTGAAAAAAGAATGATGATAAGCATTAAAGTAATTAGACAGGATTCTGTTCCTGTCAGGTTCAAGGCATTAAACGAGGCAGTCATTACTAATAGCGAAATAGCAAGAATGATCAACCTCAAGGTTTCAATTGATTCCAAATATCTAACCACATACCGTGCTGATGGGCTTATTATCTCAACACCAACAGGGTCAACAGCCTATTCCTTAGCTGCCGGCGGGCCCATTGTTGTACCGCAAATGAAGGTCTTGATGCTTACCCCCATCTGTCCCCATACCCTGACAACCAGACCAATGATTATCCCTGAAAGCTCCAAAATAACTGTTGATGTGGTCTCAACAGATCAATCTATCCTGACCATTGATGGACAACAGGCATATTCATTGGAGCTTGCCGATAGGGTTGAAATAGAAAGGGCAGAGGAAGAGACATGCCTTATCAAACCCCAGCAACGCGGATTCTATGAGGTACTTCGAAATAAGCTAAAATGGGGTGGGAGTATTGTAGAGTGAAAAGCAGTGATTCTAAATCACAAAGGCACGAAAGAATGAAAACACGAAACAGAAGTAATTGCTCAATATCCTGTGGCAATTTCATGAGATTAACCTACTCAGACAGCAAGAATACAGGAGTCAGAATTCAGAATACAGATACAGAGGAAGAGCCACAAAGGGTGTAAATTCTAAGAAATGCACTCTTGTCTTATTAACTTTCTCTAAGATGTTTACACCCTTTGTGGCTCTTTCTCTTGTAAGCGTTTACCTATTGTTAATTGTGGCTTGCAACATCCACAGGTTATTGAGCAATTACAAACAGAATAATAAATTAAATTCTTTTTCGGGTGGTGTCTAATTAGGCTAAATATTATTTGCGTTGATAATCAGAGGCAGGGACAAGGGGGTAGCACCCCTGGCACCCTGCAGCTACATCTATTTTTGTAGCTGCAACCCTTGGGTCGCTTATCAGCTTATACGCCCACATCAATCACAAGCACTCCCTCATATCCTTTCATCTCGCCCTTTATTTCACCAGATGGTGAAGCAATAAGTGTGTGTCCAAAAAAGCTTGATTTCTCATCATTGCCGACCCGATTAATCCCAACAATATGGATACAATTATCCATTGCCATGTCTGTCAACAGAGTTTTCCAATCAGATAGTCTTGGATTGGGAAATTCCGCCACTACAAAGACTATCTTTGCCCCATTATTTTTCAATTCCTTAAAAAGCTCAGGAAATCTCAGGTCATAACAGATTACCACACCAATCCTGCATATTTCGGTATCTATCACCACAGTCTTATCGCCAGGCATCAAATACAAGTCTTCTTCAAACGGGGTAAACAGGTGTATCTTGCGATACTTAGCAACAATATCACCTGAGCGGTTAAATACTACTGCTGTATTGTAGAGGTTGTCCACTTCTTTCTCAAGGATGCTCCCACCAATCAAAAAGCACCCAATCTCACAACTTTTTTGAGATAACACGCGTGTTGTATTGCCTGGTACCTGCTCTGCAAGCCTTTTTGCCTCATGCAGGCAATAGCCGGTAGTAAAAAGCTCGGGCAGACAGATAATATCCGGTTTGTCTGCTGCTATATTATCGATTAGCTCCATGCCATGGCTAAGATTGGTCTGAACATCCCCTAATGATACATCCATCTGAATACATGCTATCCTCAATACCCTACCTCCACCAGATAAAGCCCACATGCAGGACGAACCATTGGACCTATATTTCTATCCCTTGCCTCAAGTACCATTTTTACATCTTCTGGCAATTTCCTTCCCCTGCCTACATCAATCAATATCCCGACAATGCTTCGTATCATCCCATAAAGAAAGGCATCGGCAATTATATCTATGCTGATAAATTTACCTTTGCCAGAGGTGCTACCTTTGCCAGAGGTGCTACCTCTTTTTTCTATTAATAACAGGCTTACTGTGCGGACAGTATTTTCTATGTTTTTCAACTCTGTACCAAATGAGGTAAAATCGTGTTTGCCTACAAGAAACGCAGCCCCCTCCAGCATCTTGTCTATATCAAGCTTGCGAGAGAAAAAACAGGCATAATTACGGTAAAATGGTGAAGAAAATTGTGAATTTAATATCAGATACTGATACCTGCGCCATTTAGCTGAAAATCGAGCATGAAAATCAGAAGACACCAAGATAGCATCATAAACAACAATATCACGAGGCAAATTACAATTTATTGCCCTTGGAAAAACAGAAATATCCCAGTCTACATCTGTTTGAAAATTCACCACTTGACCATAGGCATGTGCCCCAGCGTCTATCCGACTGGCAGCAACAATCTTTACATTTTTGCCAATAGCCTTTTGGATAGCCTGCTCCAATACCCCTGCCACAGTAACCCTATTAGATTGTTTTTGCCAACCATGATAGTTTGTACCGTCATATTGAAGACAAAGCTTGATATTGCGATTCACCCTTGCCACCATCCCTGACATAAAACAATAATACAAAGAAAAAATGTAACTACTCAGGCATACAGAATTCAGGAGTCAGAATTCAGAATAGCTCCAGAGTAAGCCTATAAATCCCATTATCTCTCTCTCAATATCCCCATATTTCCTGCGAAAACTATCATAGCAGGTGTTTTCATTCTGAC
>JAHIZN010000265.1 GCA_018814245.1 bacterium | reverse complement strand
TTGTTGTATTAAGCCACAGAAACATAACAATAGTACGCAAATACAGGGAAAGATCTACAAAGGGTGTAAATCATAAGAAACACAACCCTTGTCATGCTTTTCTCATTTGCAACTACTCTTGTTTTGCTCTCAATTATTTTCCCTAAGTTTACACCCTTTGTGGTTCTTTCTCTGCCAGAGGTGCTGCCTCTTCTCGTTGTAATAGCTGCTGACTAACAAGGCTTGATGCAATTATCAACAACCGCACAGGTTGAAATGATTTTTTTTGAATCTGCAACAAAATCTTTCAAATCTTCTTGAAGTTTTACAACCTCTTCCCACCGTGTCAGTTTTTGAAAACATGGTAAAAGTTCTACCCACTTATGGCTAATCTCGGAGCGAAAGATGTCATTAATTTTATCCCGATTTTCATCTTTCAAATTCTCCATTTTTTGAACAAGGTTCTCAATCTCTTGGGATAGTTTGCTTATTTCCTCCACTACTTTTTCGTTTTTCTCTGATCCTGTATTCAGAATCTTCTTCCCTCTCCCATTAACTTACAAAGCTTTTCAAGTGGAGTCTTAATCTCGGACAATGCCCCAACAGCTTGATCAATTGTTTGACTTCGTTCCCTCATATTTTCAATCTTTTCTTGTATGCCTGCTTTTTCTTCTTCTACCTCATCCATATCAATAGCAGGGATATCATCTCCCAATTCATAATGACTAATGTTAGTAAAGATTTTTTCTTTTGCCTCCTGCATCTTCTGTTGAATTTCCTTAGAATAAGTTTCTCTTGAACCAAGGACATTCTCTTTTAATTCTGCATGTAAGTTGTATATCTCGTCTAAGTCCTTTTCTATGTGTTCTAAATAATCTTTCAATCCTAAAATCTCACATAGTTGATTATTCCATCCTTTGATGCCCTTTTCTCCTGCCCACCGCTGCCTTAACTCTTCAACTTGTTTCTGTGAAGCTTTTAAGAATTGGTATGCAACATAAAGAATACTGGGAGGAATCTCTTGGGGTGATTCTAAAAGTTTACATGCTGCGGTTAATTCTTTAACATATTGATTTACATTAGTATCGGACAGAATACTGCGTCCGGCTTGTTGGTTTAATGTATCGATCTCTCCCTTCAACCTCCCAAATCCCTCTTGAGTTTTAGATAGATCTGTAGTCAATTGTCGAACCATCTTAACCAATTCCTCTTGACGATTTTCGAGAAAGCTGGCAAGAAAACAACCACGCAGAAAATATTTTTGCTCGGCTGAGTCATTAAACATCAATTCAAGAGGGTTGTTCGCAATACTGTTCTCCAAATGTTCTAATGTAGCGTTTGGATTGAAAGAAAGTCCATTTGCCATCTTTTTGAGAAAGGAAAAACCATTATTTTTATGAATATACTCGACAATTTCATTCATTCCCGTGGAAGGCTTCAAACGAGGAGCCTTCTCTATTACTGAGTAGTGCTCAAAGAAATTTTTGTATCCATGTCCTGTTGGTAATTTCTCTTGCAATTTTTTCATATCCCTCAATTGAGCCAGACAATTTAATGATGACTCTCGTTTGAAATCCAAATCAAAAGCACAAGCGATTAACTCAACAGTTCGTGCTTCTTTTATTTGAGCATAGAAGTCTTTGATTCTATCTACCGGAAAATCAGTTAAACTAAAAGATTCTTTAAGGTTATTGCGGTAGTTTTTTACAGCTTCACTGGCGAGTTTACTAAGATATTCTTGAATACGGCTTTGATAATGTTCAATAGTACGACTTGCGGTTTTAGGGATAGTAAATTTCTTTCCTGAGGAAAGCTCCTGAATAGCTTGTCGAAAATCATCCCATTGTTTGGTCTCGTCCCATGAGATCACATTATAGCATAGACTTAAAAGAAAATCGCTTAATCGCTTCTCACTCAGAGGGTTACAACGGATTTTTCCCAATTGATCCAAAATTGAGATTTCTGAATTTTGGTTTACATCCAGTTGAAAACTATTTCCATCGAGATTTAATACAATAAAAAGCTTCTTGTGAGGCAAATAGGACTCTTGTTGTTGAGGGCTGAAAAAACACGATTGAATAGTGTCAACAAGATTTTTAGTGGTCAGGAGAAAATCTACTTCAAATTCATCTTGCTGAAAAGTACTTCTGAAGAATCTTTTTGATTCGCGGATACTTCCTTCCAAATCATTCTTTTGACTTTGCAAATCTCTTTTCGCACCTTGATGGAGTAAAAGAAAGGGTCGAACCACAAGTCTTGGGAAGAGATTTTCAATAGTGTGAAAGGAAAATTGCAAGTAATTGACTTCGTTTTCGTCTCTAATGTTATTCTGACAGAAAATTTCATGGGTCTTTGGAAACTTGCACTGGACTTCCCATATAGCTTTATCTGGAACAGTTTCTTCAGTAATGCCTAAGTTATTCATAACAGCATAAAGAAACTCTAATGTTTTTTGTCCATCGTTGCTATCTCCTTCAAACTCTAAAATCATGTCATGCAAAAGTATTAAAAGTGGAATAACTGCTCCCTTTGCAAAGGTATTTCCCAGATCTCGCCATCCACCAAATGCAAGCATTTGTTCTTGATTAGCTACTGATTCTAAAATCTTTCTAATATAATCTGAAAGCAATACACAATCAACATCGTTTGGTATATTAAGATCATTCATGAAAGCGTCTAATATATCATCAACGGATGATAATTCTTTTGCTACAAAAAGAAAATGCTGAAGACTATTCAAGAAATCTACTATCGAGTGTACACCGAGCTTTGATGCTTCAATTGGCTGTAGTTGCACAAGTAATTGCTTCAACGATGCGGTTGTCTTACTATTTGAAATAGTACCAAGCCGAGCTATATCAACAGCAGGGAGGCTTTCTATCATCTCGCCAAAAGTAGTCCTCATTTCTTCTAATGTTGTACTATTTTTTAAGTTATCTTTCCACTCACTCTCAAATTTAATTCCCCACCCAGGTCTGCCTCTGCTTGCCCACCATAATAAATTTGTTGCTTGAGAATTCTCCATAATACACGCAAAGCTTTTAGGTGTTGGTAGAGATACATAAATAGTATGTTCCCTTCGCGCATCTGCTCCGCTAAGAGTTTCATAAGCGGAAGTCAATCCAAAACTCATCACAAGATAATAGGGAGCCAATCTTTTTTCGACACTTTCAAGGACTTCCCGAAGGGGTGCTTTATCGCTTACTTTAACCTTTTGAAGTAGTTCTGAATACTTTTGCTCCATTTCATCGATAAACAGTACTGCTTTTCCAGTTTGTAATGTTTTTTTGAAATCTGCCAAATTAAATGTGTCTTTGTATATTTCCCCAAAGTACCCTGTCAAAGTTTCACCAGACATTCTATCGGGCAAATAAATTTCTGGGGGAATAGTTTGCTCACTATCCATAAGTTCTTGCAACTTGTCTATTTGTGTTTTTACAATATTCGCTAATATCTCAACAAGCTCATTAGGATTGATATTATCTGGAATCTCCTTTAACAATTTTTCAAGATGTACCATGAACGCTGGAATCTTATATTCCTTCCATACTTCCCGAAACCCCCAACACATTAATTCGCTTTTCCCAGAACCATACGGTCCAACAATAGCAATAGGGGGAACACTATTTCCCCTGATAAACTCTTCCAAAAACATTTTAAGCCGCTCTCTCACATCCTTATGTTGTTTTGAAAGATCTTGCCATTGCACATCTTTGGGTGTCGCCGTATAACGCATTATTACTCCTTCTCCTCTGTCAAAATTAGCAGAGGAGGCACATATGACCACATAAATCCGGTTATGAATTTCTTTACAAGGTGCCACGAGCGTAAGATTGTGTGTATCTGTTGAAATCTTTTCAACCGTCACAATCATAGCACTTTTTCTTTCTGATTTTGAGTTTTTTCCTTAAAAACTAACATCCATAATTATTTTTGTAATTGTCTCTTTAAGTGGAGATAAATCTTCTTGTATGGTATCCCATATCGTTTCCATATCTACACCAAAATACTCATGAATAAGTCTATCCCGCATTCCAGCTATTTCTTGCCAAGGTATTTCGGGATATTCCTCTCTTATACTATTGGGAATTTTTTTTACTGCTTCTCCTAAAACTTCTAAGCACCTTATCGCTGCATATAAAGTTTTTTTGTCTCTCTCTAATCCTTCATAAGATATACCTTCAGTAAAATTCTTAATATCTTCAATCATCTCTAAGATATCATTCAAATAATCTCTAATGTCTCTATCTTCTTTCTTCTTAGACATATTGAACCTCTTGCAAAATTCGTCTACCTATATAAGGTTTTAATGCCTTTTTAGTTACTAAGTCTGCCTTTATACCCAGTATTTGTGAAAGATGATTTTCAAGTTTTATAAATTTAACAAATCCCATAGGTCTTTCTACCTCTACAAGCATATCTACATCACTATTTTTATCTTGTTCCCCTTTAGCATAAGAGCCAAATATTCCTATCTCTTTTAGTCCATATTTTTCCTTTAGCTCTTTTTTATTCTTTTGGATTATTTGTTCTATCTCTTTGAATGTTTTCATTTTTGCATCCGCTCATTTAATTTATTTTCATTTATGCAACTAACGATAAGCAGCACACTTCCGCCGTCCACTGCACCGAATGGTTAGCCTTTGTTACTATCTTACGCTACTGTAGTGCACCCTATTTGTCAAGACAATTTTTATTAAATTTTACGAGAGAGGTCATTTCCCTCATGGTCGTATTTTTATGCAATTATTCTCAAATTCTGCTGGACTCATATATCCAATAGCCGAATGAACATACGAAGTATTGTAATCATCATCTATCCATTGAGCTATAGCCTCTTGGGTTTCCTTGAGTGTTTTCCAATCAGACAACCAGATTAATTCTTCCTTAATTGTTCGCATCATCCGCTCTGTATTAGCATTACCCTTAGGATTATTGTATGAAGTGAATGCTTGATTTATTCCTAAAACAGCACACTCCTTTATAAAACTCTTGCTTGTTGGTTGGCTTCCGTTATCACTCATTAAATTTATTTTCTCCAGCTGACTTCCCAGAGAACACTGGTTATTTACCGCCATATTTAATGCTTCTAACCAGTGTTTACTTTGACTTTGAATACCTGTATGATATCCTACGATCTTTCGACTATACCAATCCAATACTACAGTCAAATATATCCAGCCTATCCCTTCTATCATGAATTTGGTCATATCTATACCCCACCACTGGTTTAGTTTGTCTGGTTTGGGTTTGTTCCTTCCTGGCTCTCT
>JAHIZN010000264.1 GCA_018814245.1 bacterium | reverse complement strand
TGAATTTTTAGGTCACAAATATGACGGTGAACCATGAACGAATACTCTACATAACGACTTGATAATATAATTACTTATGTAGAAAATTATGGTTGCAGAGCCTCCTTCATATTCATTGTCTCCACCCCATTTTGTCCAGTAAAAGATGTGGGGCAAGATAAGTGCATTCACAGGGGTAAACTCCTGCAGGAGTCTCCCTCCTGTTTTGAGGGGTAATCTACAGACAGATTAGATTCCTGCATTCGCAGGAATGACAGAGCATCGGATAACCGTACTATCCGACACTTGAGAGTTAACACTACAGTAGGTAGTCGCAACCTTTAGGTTGCGATATTTTATGCAGGCTAAAGCCTGCGGCTACCACTGATAACTGAGGCATTACGCTGCAAGGCTGACATCTGACAGCTGAACGCTTATCCCACCATTACAATTCTCTCAAATACCAATCCGTAATATAAGCAAAGAAATAACAGGGATGGATAATCACCCCTTTCAGGGTACTGCTTCTTACCCCGGCATATGCCGGCAGGGTAAACAGGAAGGTATATGGACACTCCTGTCGAATAATCCGATGAATCTCCTGTTTATTTGCCCTCCTTACCTCTCCATCAATGGTAAATCTGTTTAGAGAAAGAAGTTTCTCTACCTGAGGGTCAACATAGGAAACAAAATTATTGCCATCTGTTCTTGCCGAGGCAGAGGAAAAAAGGTCATCAACAATATCTGTATCCTCATGGAATATCCATGTGCCAAAGGTAACATCAAAAATTCTATTCTTCAGCACCTCCTTCATCCATTTATTCATCTCCATAAAGTTTATCTTCCCATTCCTTAATTTAACCCCTATCTTTAGCAAATCAGCCTGATACATGGTGCAAACCCTTCGCATGTCTTCATCCTTGGCATAACTCTTCAGCGTAATCTCAAAATCCTTGCCATTCTTTTCCAGTATACCATCCCCATTTTTATCAAAAAATCCTGCCTCATTCAGCAATTTAACAGCCTTTTCCGGATCATAGGGAATAGGTTCAAGATTTGGATCCCCCTCTCCCGGTGGATATGGTCCTGACATAATCTGTGTTTTATCCATATCTGCCCCAAACACATTTTCTATCATTGCCTCACGGTTTACAGCATAGGTTAAGGCTAATCTTACCCGTGGATCCTTAAAAAATTCATTAGTACAATTATAGGCAAAGAAGGCAAACCTTCGTGAATTGTATCTTATCAGGCTGCAATCCTCATTTGCCCGAATCCTATTATAATAAACAGGATTAATTACTGGAATAAGTTGTATCCCCTCCGGGTTGAGCAATGACTCTACCTGTACAAGTGGGTCCCTGATATATTTCATGATTATTTCATCTATTCTGGTTTGTCCCTGATCTTCATTCAGCTTCCGAAATGGCTTAAAATATCCCTTATTTCTAACAAGCCTGATACCCTTGTTAGGTATCCATTTATTGAAGGTATAGGGACCTGTACCCTGTACCACTGCCCTCCCGAAATTATCATTGACAGAGATATATTCCTTGTTTTCTGGAAAACAATGATACGGAATAACCTTAAAAAACAACATTCCCAATAAATCATCCTTGTTTATTTTTCTCTGAAGGGTAAATTTTACTGTGTGTGTATCTATAGCAGTCACATCTGCAAACACATCCCGTATCCAGCCAAGGTTTGTATCTGTTCTGCTATCTGCAATCATTTTGAAGGTAAACTCTACATCTTTAGCAGTAAAAGGCTGCCCATCACTCCAGACAACATTATCCTTAAGTTGGAAGACATATGTTTTTCCATCATCAGAGATACTCACCGGCTCTTTTAATTTCAAAAGCTCAGGTTCAGGCAGCATCTCCTGGTCAGTCCACATCAAACCATTATAAAGAAGATTGGAAAAACGAAAAGAAACAGTATCCACCATATTTAATGGATTAAGGGTCTGAGGCTCTACTAATTCAGCGTACTTTAACCCACCACCAAATGCCCTTGAGCTCAAAAACACAACGATCATTATTATCCATATCTTTCTTATCATCCTATTCCTCCTTTGAATTACAATTGTAACTACTGCTGCGTCATCATTAAAGTTTAGGATTAAACATGTGTCACTCCTGCGAATGCAGGAGTCTCCTGTTCTGAGGGATAAGCTGCAGACAGATTAGATCCCTGCATTCGCAGGAAGGACAATATTCCTGCGATGCTTGAAGGAAATTGAAATTATTATATCCTAACATTTAATCGTGACGCAGCACTACTCAGCTATCTCATTTTCACACATGACATGAAATCAGTCAATACGCTTTTACAGAGAAAGAACCACAAAGGGTGTAAATATTGGTGGTATCTCCCTTTTCCCCATTATCTCCCTATCTCTCTATTCTCTATCCCCCCATCTCCCAAGAATTGCAGCAAAACAGGAGTAATTGCAAACAAGAAGAGC
>JAHIZN010000034.1 GCA_018814245.1 bacterium | reverse complement strand
TACTATTTTCGACCAGTTTAATTTGTGCGACACCGTCGCATAAATTGGATACGCCAGGTAGAATTGGCGAAACCGGATAAGGTTACTCAGGCTAAATCCCTTGCCATGCCGCAAGCTCAAATCCCGGGAGAGCCTACCCAACAATGACTTGCCATATTCTGCCCTGACGCTTCCCCCCTGCTCGAATTCGACGATGTGCTGACCAATATGCCAATAGGTTTCCAGCAGATGGACATTGACTGACCGGGTAGCGCGAATCTGTCCGCTGGTGTAAACATTCGATATTTGCTCCAGTAACTGCCGGTATTCCGGTTGATCTATTTCAGGTTGGATAATATCCATAATTTACCCCTTCAAAAAGATAATCAACAAAACCTTGTTTAACACCTCCAAAGTCATCACCTAAACTCTTGAGCTTAGCATTGGTTTCAATTAGTTTCGACCTGCACATTTGCTTTTGACCTATCTGTTTATATCCTTCTAAAATCTTACTCATCGCCGCCTTCTACCTGACAAATCATCTCCAGTTCCCGCCGCAGTTCCTCTTCATTAGGCAGGTAGAGCTGATACTTCTGCACAAAAAGCTGGCTGTTCATCTGGTATGTGGCGTACTCCACCAGCAGTTCATCCTTGTTTTTGGTCATGATGATGCCGATGGGCGGATTGTCGCCTTCGGTATTTTCTTCGTTGGCAAAATAGCCCATGTACAGGTTCATCTGTCCAATATCGTGGTGCTGAACATCATTTATTTTAAGGTCGATCAGCACAAAACAGCGGAGTATGCGATGATAGAAAACCAGATCAACCCTGTAATGCGTATTGTTAATAGTGATACGATATTGCCTTCCGACAAAGGTAAAGCCCTTGCCCAATTCGAGTAGAAATTGCTGGAGATGATTGCACAGTAGTGTTTCCAGATGAGTTTCAGATGGCAGATGTGGCTCGGGTATTTTCAGAAATTCAAAAACATAAGGATCGCGCAAAATATCGGTTGGTTTTTCTACAAGCTGCCCCTGCGAGGATAATTTCAGGATGCCGTCTTTATTCTTACCCGCAGCCAACCGCAAAAATAGGGCAGATGCTTTCTGGCGCTTGAGTTCAGGCACTGACCAGTGTTCGGCAATGGCCTGCTTTTCATAGAAACCGCGCTCCAGATCGTTGTCCAGCTTGAGCAGTTCCACATAGTGAGACCAGCTCAATTGGTGAGAAGGCTTCTGACTTTTTGGATAACGCTGGTAAAACAGCCGCATGTACACCAGATTGCTGCGGCTAAAACCTTTGCCGTGCAACAATGTTAAATCTTTAGATAGGTTAGCTAACAAGGCTTTGCCATACTCTGCCTTAATGTTTCCGCCTTGTTCAAACTCTACAATATATTGGCCAATTTGCCAGTATGTTTCAATCAGATGGGTGTTGACAGCCTGGTGGGCGCGGAATTGCCCCTGTGAATATGTATCGGAAATTTGCGAGAGCAGGTTTTTATATTCCGATGTCTTCCAAATATCAGTTGCTATTTTCAATCCATTGCTTTTTATTGCCATAGTTATTTTTGCTCCTATCAAATGTGATGCTCCGGCAAAAAGTCCAAAAGAATAAGAAAACCACGGAGACACTTAAGACACGGAGACACGGAGTTTTTATAACTAATTGATTATATTAAAGTTCTCTCTGAAATCTTTTCCGTGCCTCTGTGCCTCTGTGGTGAGAATTTGAGTTTTTGCCGTACCATCATCATTCTTAGTTACAATTAATTGCATTCAATCGCTTTCTTCATCCGTGTCCATCCGTGGTTTTTCTCCCACATAGATAGCTGCCGCGCCAAAGGTCAGGTCAATGACCCTCAGATGGACAAAGCCTGCTTTTCCCATCAGGTCTAAAAGCTCCTCTTTTTGCGGAAGATAAAGATCGGTTGATTCGCCAAGATATTGGTAGGGTTCGCTATCTCTGGCAAATATCTTTCCTAAATAGGGCATCAAGTGATAAAAGTAGAGATGATGCATCCCCTTAAACATCCTTTGCCTGGGGCGACCTACCTCTAAGATGACTATTTTCCCATTTGGTTTTAAGACCCTTAATAGCTCCTCAAAGGTCTCCTTCTTTATTGGCAGATGCCGGAGGCCAAAGCCGCAGGTCAGACAATCGAAGGTCTTATCACCGAAGGGTAAAGGCG
>JAHIZN010000263.1 GCA_018814245.1 bacterium | reverse complement strand
GGGTGTCCGTTAAGCAGGGACAAGCCCTGCAGCTACATTGTGATCGATTGTTGTGTGTGGGAATCTTTGTAGCTGCGACCCTTGTGATCGCTTATTGGTGGGGCAGAGACAGGGGAGGCAGCACCTCTGTCACCCCCTGCATTCGCAGAGGCAGGCTCTGTCCATACATAATTAACTATGCGACAATTAACAGTTGACACAACTGTAGTTACAATTATATATTTGTGCCTTAAGTATTTGCTATTCCAGATAACCACAAAGAATTGCTGAAAAGTTATTCATAATTTTTTTAATTCATAGACATCAGGAGGCAGAATGAATAGAATAGATGAAACATTTATCAGGTTGCAAGAAAAAAGGGAGACTGCCTTGATTCCATATCTTATGGCTGGGTATCCTGACCTTGAGACCACAAGTAAACTTGTCCTGGGATTTGAAGCAGCAGGAGCAGATATTATTGAATTGGGTGTGCCATTTTCTGACCCTATAGCTGATGGACCAATAATTCAATTGGCTTCAGAGCAAGCCCTTAAAAATGGTGTATCATTGACAAGCGTTTTATCACTGGTGAGCAATCTGCGTAAAAATACCAGTATTCCCCTTGTCTTGATGACTTATTATAATCCTGTCTTTGTTTATGGCGTAGAGAACTTTGTTCGTGATGCAAGAGCAGCTGGGGTTGATGGTGTAATTGTCCCTGATCTGCCACCTGAAGAGGCTTCTTTGTTAGAAAAAGCAGCTCATGAGACAGGGTTATCCTGCATCTTTCTACTTACCCCAACCAGTCAGCCAGAAAGGATTAGATTGATTAGTCATCATTCTACAGGATTCATCTATTTCGTCTCTGTAACCGGAATAACCGGGGTACGAGAAACGATAGTTGATGGTATTAGTGAATACATCAGACAGTTTCGGCTTGTTACACAGAAGCCTATTGGTGTTGGTTTTGGGATATCTACTCCCGAGCATGTAGCTCAAATAAGCTCAATCGCAGATGCAGCCATTGTCGGCAGTGCAATTGTCTCTTTGATTACTAATAACTTAGCCGAACACAATCTGGTTGAAAAAACCTCACAATTTGTTGCAGAATTAAAGAAAGCCACTTATGGGGCAATAGGCAAAGGGCAGTAGGCAGTCACAAGTTGTTACGGAATAGGCATTTAGCGCGCACGAAAAGTATGCAGCATATTGTATTGTGCTAATCTCAAACAGATGCTGTATAATGTAGCTGCAGGGCTTGTCCCTGCTAATAAACGACGGGCTCTTTCTTGCATTGAGTGGGTAGGGACAGGCTATTATAGAGAAAGAACCACAAAGGGTGTAAAACCTAAAGACGCAACCCTTGTCATGTTCTTCTCATTTGTAATTGTCTTATTTATCGTCAATTATTTCTCTTAAGAATTTACACCCTTTGTGGCTCTTTCTCTGTAGCGAGATTGACACGACAGATTGTGCTGCAACAGATTGTAGAGACAGAGGGCAGGCACTGGGGCCTTGCCCCTACGGGCAATTATCGTGAACTTGAGTTTTCACACAGTCTGCAAGGATGTAACACCTCTGGCAGGTTGCAGCTGCAAAAATCCAATACACAACAGTCAATCGCATGGTATGATGTTGCCCTGATTATCAGTTTTGTAACAGCCTGTTGAATGCTGCCATTTGCTTTCACTGTGGAGTAATTATTATGATCCTTTTTAGTTTTTTTGGAATTGCTACTATTTTTACCAATCTATTACTCATTTCTTTTGCCTTATTAGCAAAAAAATCAACCAATGTTTCCCGCTCTTTTTCATTATTATCTACCTCAATAACCATCTGGATGATTGGCATAGTGGTTGTATACCTCTCTGCCACAGCTGAAGGGGCATTATTTTGTACTCAGGTCTTTTATGCTGGATGTTTGTTTGTCCCATCATTTTATTTTCAGTTTGTTTGTTCTCTGACTCAAACACAGAATAACTTATGGAAAATATTTAAGGTTTTAACATATATACTAGCGAGTATACTTTTAATAATTAATATTTCAGGAGAGGTAATTCATCATGTTTCCTATGAACACTCTTTTTATCAACCAATAGCCGGAGAATTTTATTATCTGTACAATATACTGTTTGCATTCTGTTTTGTAGGGAGCAGCTATCTTCTCTGGAAAAGATTGGGGGTCGCTATTGTCATGGAAAAGAAACGACTCCAGTGGATGCTTGGTATTACGGGAATAGGAATCATAGCAGAGGTAATCGATTCCTTATCTGTTTATGGGATTCCTATGTATTCCCTTGGACCTGTAAGCTTTAGTGTCTTTAGTTTATTCGTAGCATTCGTTGTAGTCAAGTATAAATTAATAGCATTTGAGTTAAACATAAAAAAACAGCACATCTTGTCTCTGACTCAAGGGTTTATTGCAGGTATCTTGTTAATCTTTATTCACATATTCTGTCGTCACTCATGGTTTGCCGTAATTACAGGGGTTTGTCTTTCCGGAATAATATTTTATCCCTTAATTAATGCAATTCAGCAATTGATAGAAGGTTATATCTTTAAGGATATTTTTGATGGAAGGGATTCCCTTGATGTAGCAGAGGCATCGATACCTGCTGCCTTTGACTGGGAAACATTGTTTTCCTCAATGCAAAATGTGGTAAATGTGCTCAAGATAAAGAACCTGACAATCACTCTCCTTGATAAAGAAATGGATGAATATTACATAGATTTTTCCACAGGGTTTAGTCATGAAGAAAGAAGAAAGATAAGATTTAAAGGAAATAAAGGGGTTATCCCGTGGATAAAAAGTGAAAAAAAGGTATTAATAAAAGAGGAACTACAGCTAAACCCTAAGTTTGAATATACATGGGAGGCAATAGAAAATGACCTTGAATTATTAAAGGCAACTATGGCTTTACCCATTATTGGTAAGGGTAGAATGATCGGAATATTATTTATTGGAGAGAGTGAAAATAGATATAACATAGAGGTCTTTACTGAACTTTGCAATGATTTGGCAACTGCTCTGGAAAATACCATAGCTTATGATACAAAGACAGAATACTTTTTAGGTATTATTGAGTCGTTACTTGTCAATATTAAGACCAAAGATAATATGACAACACATGATGAAAGGGAGGCAGGGTATGCTGTAGCAATAGCCAGAAAACTTGGTTTCACAATCAGAGAGGCAGAAGATGTACGAAGGGCAGCCATTTTAGATGATATCAGCAAATATCGTATTGCAGATATAACCCTGCAAAAGACAGGAAGGCTTACCATGGAAGAGGTTGAGGTAGTCAAAAAACATCTGACTATTCAAAAAAACCTCTTGCCCAATACTGTTTAGCATGGAAGACATCCGCCACCCGAACCATTGTCAGTGAAGGACATTTCTGCAGCCTTTGTCATTTTTTTTACATGGGTGTGTGCTTATTCTTAATTGTCAAAAAGAGGTTAAACAAATGTTTTGTATGCGATTTATTTTGATATTACTAATATGTCTTATTACGCAGACATTGGTACTGTCTCAGGCAATATCTGCAGAACAGCTTATCAACATAGACTTTAAGGGTACGGATATAAAAGATGTCCTGCGGGCACTTGGTGCTCAGCAGGGTGTAAATATTGTTACTGATGAGTCTGTTAAGGGGCAGGTAACAATTCATCTTGCCAATGTACCCTTTGAGGCAGGATTAAATGCTATCCTGGGTGCTCATCACCTTACATATGAAAAAGAAGGGACTATCTATCGAGTTATACCCATGAAGATTGAAAAATCATATTTTCTAAATGTAGAAAATGGATTCCTTACCATGGATGCCAAACAGGTTAATATAAATGATATATTAAGGGATATTTCTCTGCAAAGCAAGATAAATGTTGTTACAGATAAATCTGTTCAGGGAAATGTTTCTCTTTATCTGAACAAGATTCCAGTGGAAGATGGTTTGCGGACTATTTTAACCACGAGTGGGTTTAAGTATAAAAAAGAGAATAATATCTATATTGTTGGCGAGACTGGACAGGAGAGGATAAAAAATGTTGAGATTAAGAATGGGCTTCTCTTTCTTGATATTGATGGGGCTGATATCCTGAAGGTATTACGAGAAATATCCCTTCAGGGGGAAATAAATGTTGTGGCTGATAAGTCTGTCTCTGGTCTGGTTTCTTCCCATCTGGCTAATACACCTGTGGAACTGGGCTTAAGGGCATTGCTCGAGGCAAATGGGTTTACCTGCGAAAAGGTAAGCGGGATATTTTATGTGGGTGTGGCCAGGGGTAAAAAAACCTTTTCTATTACGGTTGATGAGGGATCCCCTTTGGCGGAGGGTGCCCCTCTGGCAGATAAGCTCTTTACGGTTGATGTTGCGTCTGCTGAGCTGGGTGAGGTTATCAGGGCACTTTCTCTCCAGGGCGGGGTGGATATTGTTACCTGTGATTATGTTCGGGGACAGATAAACGCTCATATTTCCAAGACACCATTTGAGAAGGTGTTAGCCCTTATTCTGGAGGGAACAAATTATACCTTTAGCAAGATAAATAATGTCTATATCATTGGTGAGGGCGTCTCCTTAAGGCCAGGTGCATTGACCTTTGTTACGACAGAGGTGATAAAGATCAATTGGGTTGAGGCAAGTGAGATGCTAACCATTCTGCCGCCTGTTTTTCCAAGGGATAATATCCGTTTGTTGAAAGATCAGAATGCCATTGTAGTCATTGGTACCAGACAACTTATTGATAAGGTTTCAGAGTTTGTCAAGCAGATAGATAAGCCGTCTCCACAGATTATGATTGATGTATTGGTGGTAGAATTCAAGAAAAACATTGGCAATTCCCTTGGGATTAAAGAGATAGGCATTAAGAAGGATAATCACCTGGATATAAGCCTGTTCCCCGGTGCGGTTGAGCCCTTGGTGCTGACCTATGATGTTGGCAGTGTGGTGAAAGACAGATTTTTTGCCAGATTAGAGGCATTAGTTATGGAGAAAAAGGCAACTGTCAGGGCAAACCCGAGGATTGCAACCCTGAATGGGCATGAGGCAAGCATTAGTGTGCTTACCAAGGATAGGTACCGTGAGTTTGCTAAGAGTGTTGAGGCAGATAAGATGCTGCCTGTAAGCGGACAGCAGACCGTTGAGTCAGGAATAAAGCTGAGGATAAAACCATGGGTTAGTGCCTCTAATGAGATAAATGTGGAGATCTCACCCGAGATAAGCAATGCCACCGGGATGTTAAGTGCAGACAGCCTGCCTCAAACCTCTGAACGCAAGGTTCAAACTACCATTCGAGTCAAGGATGGAGAGACAATTATTATTGGCGGCTTAATTCAAACTCAAAGCTCTTTTATTGAAAAACGAATCCCTTTTGTCAGCCGTATTCCCTTGATTGGCAGGTTATTTAAGTGGAAGAGTGATGAGCAGCAACAATCAGAGCTTGTTGTCTATATTACCCCGAATCTTTGGCCGCTTAAAGCAGCACCCCTTGAAAAGGAAAACAGCAATTATAAATAGCACGCAGATAACATTAATTCTTGATAGCTTGATAGGGAGATTCCTGCATTCGCAGGAATGACAGAAGAGTTTCAAACTGTCACGACAGGCTGTTACGGAATGGGAATTCGGCACGAGAAGCATACAGTATGTTGTGTTAATCTCACCAACAGGCACTATATGTGGTATGGTGTTGACGCTGATTATCAGTTCCGTAACAGCCTGACGAGCTGTGCGGTTGTGGATAATTACATCAAAATTAACAGAATGCCC
>JAHIZN010000262.1 GCA_018814245.1 bacterium | reverse complement strand
TGCATCTGTAGGGGCAACCCCCTGTGGTTGCCCCTCTTGCTTAGGTGGTTGCCCTCTTGCTTAGAGGGTAAAGCAGCATAAAAAAGCCCCTGGATGGGATGAGTTTTCTGTCCAGGGGTTTTTATTGTCATGGTAGTGGTTCAATAGATGGAAACCGCTGAAGCGGTTGATATTTCTGTTATCATCCCCACCCACCATGATAAATCACCACCATGATAAATCACCACCATGATAAATCACCACCATGATAAATCACCACCATGATAAATCATGGTGCTAATCTCATTGAGAACAGCACCCCAATTCATTGGGGTGGACTAAGAAATAACCAAACGATTTAACCGCTTCAGCGGTTTAAGAGGAGGGATGTCATGTTGCATTCACATGTAAAAATTTGGGTGCATATCATCTGGTCAACTTATAATCGAGAACGAATTTTACATAAGGACTTACGCTCAAAATTATTCAGACATTTGCTTGATTCTTCAAAGGGACTCGGTATTATCACAGAACAAATAAATATACAGCCTGAACATGTGCATTGCTTAATTGACCTTCCATCTGATAAGAATTTGGCTGATATTGTCAAAGGATTGAAAGGAGAGTCATCACGATGGATTAATGAGGAGGGATTGGTAGAGGGAAGGTTTAAGTGGCAACGCGGTTATGGTGCATTTTCTGTAAGTGCATCACAGTTAGAAATTGTAAAACGCTATATTGAAAATCAAGATGAACATCACCAACGAAAACCATTCCATGAAGAGTATGATGAATGGAAAGGAAAATATGGGATTCAAGATGATGGGAATGATGGAAACCGCTAAAGCGGTTATTATTTCTGTTACCATCCCCACCCATCATGATAAATCACCACCATGATAAATCACCACCATGATAAATCACCACCATGATAAATCACCACCATGATAAATCATGGTGCTGATCTCAAAACCATCACCATGATAAATCATGGTGCTGATCTCAATTGAGAACAGAACCCCAATTCATTGGGGTGAACTAAGAAATAGTCGAATAATTAAACCGCTTCAGCGGTTTAAGGTGACTGCCACCTATAATTAACAAAGGAAACTCCTAAATGATTACTTGCAGTATCGGCATCATGGCTTATAACGAAGAGGCAAATATTGGCAGGCTGCTGGAGGCACTCCTGTTGCAGGAGACATCCATATGCTTGATACAAGAGATAATTGTTGTTGCCAGCGGGTGTACGGATAATACAGTCAATATAGTTAATGAGTTTTGTCAAAGGGATAAGAGGATAATACTGCTCCTTCAGGAAAGCAGAAAGGGCAAGGCGTCAGCCATTAATCTATTCTTAAGCCATGCTGCAGGAGAGGTGGTTGTTTTTGAGAGTGCTGATACTATTCCGGAAAGAGATGTGTTTGAAAAATTGGTTGCCCCATTTGCTGATCCATTGGTTGGCATGACTGGTTGCCGAATAGTCCCGGTTAATTCTGAGGATACGGTGCTGGGGTTTTACATCCATCTTTTTTGGAAGATACACCACCGTATAGGTATGATAGAGTTTAAGACCGGTGAGGTTACTGGTATGAGGAATATCATCCCTCAGATTCCAGAGGATATATTGACAGATGAAACATACCTGACATCCATGATTCTCCAGAAGAGCAGTCCCGATGGCAAGGGTTATAAACTTGTCTATGTGCCGGATGCCATTGTAAAAAACAGGGGACCAGAGACCTTCCATGATTTCCTCACCTATCGGGTACGGCAGGTAGTGGCTTATCACCAATTAAAAAAGATGCTGCCCCAAGGGTATTATATCCCTAAGACCATGGATAAAATGCTGGTTTTTAGGTGTTTGCTGGAAGAAATAACACTCAATCCCAGAAAATTATGTTTAACATTCACGGCTGTTTCATTAGAGGTCATGACTCGAATCCTTGCCTGGATAGATTGGCATGTCTGGAAGAAGAATCCGTTTGTCTGGGAAAGGGTGGCAAGTACGAAGAGGATAGAGTGATTGATGGAGAGTAAGCATTCAGCTATCAGTATAAAACCCAGATCATATTATCAAGAAAAAGCAGGCTGCCGTAATAATCCTTTATCTGACTATTCTTCTCATCCAGCCCTTCCAGAGAAAAGCAAACAGAATGCCAAGAAAGGTTATGAATGTGATTAGCATCCCTGCATGTTCAGCCAATCCCTTTTTATATTCAAATACAATCGTATAATCCTTGCCCTTTGGTAGGGTGAATTTTATCAATCCTATGTCATTCATGCTTAGCTTCAAAGGCTTGTTGTCTATATAAGCATTCCATAATGGATAATAGGATATTTTCAGGATGGCTTCAGTATTTTCTTTTACCTCCTGTATCTTTACCTCAATCTTATTGGGTTTATAGCTTATTATTTGAGACTGCACGCGATGATTAATGGGTATATCTAATAAGTTGGGATGATACCCTGTAACATCAAAGATAAAGAAAATGCCTGATTGATGTGTCAGGGTAAAGAGTGTGGATCTTTCAAAAAACAAGAGGGCATTGGGTTCCTGAGCCGTAGCTACAATGGTTTTAATATTCAGACGGCAGCAAATATCATACAGCTTTTCCTCTGTAAGCTCATCCTTATACCTCATCCCAAAAAGGGAATAATCCTTGCAACCTTCGGGCATCTGAGTTGCTATCTTTTGCTTTTCCCCATGAAGATAGTAATTACCTACAGGCAAACCATATGTACATCCAATTACCTCTTTTCCTGTAAATATTGGAGACATTGACCAGAGATGGGTATGACACCCAGGATAGTTGAGGTATTGAACCACGGGTGTTGTAGGAAGTATTCTGCCATTGCCATGGGTAGGTATATCCCGCAATATTTTCCAGAGATTATTCAATCCAAGCTCTTTGCTTACATCCTTATAATTGCAAACATGATATGGGCTTTTCTTCGGCAGATCAGCTATCAAGGGACCCAAAATAGTATAAAATACAATCCCGATAAGTATACCATACAAAGCCTTTCTTTGCCATAAAATGCGGGGTTTTTGGTTCTGGGGTAACAGAACCTCTGATGGTTGAATGCCCTGTGTCTCTTTTTCCATGCCTTCTGACTCCTGACTCCTGAATTCTGAATTCTGAATTCTACCTCCTGCTTCCTTCCTCCCTTGTTCCTCTCTGTTTATCCAGCCAATAATTGCCTCCAGCCCTATTCCGGAAAGAAGAAGCACAGGATAAAAAAAGCTGTCATTCATTCTGAAGGCATCAAAGAATCCAATATCAAAACACTTGAACAGTATAAGATAATTGAAGATAATAAACAATAACATGGCTGGCACAAGACAGATTAATGGCAGCACCATCCTCTTTTGATGAAGAGAGGCGTATTGGAATACC
>JAHIZN010000261.1 GCA_018814245.1 bacterium | reverse complement strand
GTAACCGTTCAGGTAGTGTAAGAAAAGGGGATAAGGAGATATAGGAATTAGAGAGATGTGGGGATAATACAACTTATCCACTTGGGAATGATGGCATTGTAATCTTCCGTTCATTTTCAAGCCCTTGATTATATTATTATTATCCCCATATCTCTCTTTTATTATCTACTTATCCCCTCACACTTTTGATGTATAGCCTGAACGGTTGTGAATTTTCAAAGTTCGATTGAATGTGATTAAAAACACATCATGCTTGTTAAGAATATTCAGATTATACAAATAATATCTTGACAAAAAAGATAAAATAAAGTATATTATATATAACAGTATGCAAGGTAACGGTGGATACTATTTTTTTTTACAAATGAACAGTTAAGGGAGGGCGTGATGGAAGATCTCTTGACCATAGAAGAGGTAGCTGAGATTCTTCGCCTTAAACTCCTGACAGTATACAGATGGGTTGAGTCTGGAAAGATTCGTGGAATCAAGATTGGGAAGGGTTGGAGATTCAAGAAGAGTGAGATTGAACGATTTCTCAAGGATCAGGAAAGCCAGGGGTATCATGATTCTGCTGCAAGACTTTATCAGCAAGGCAAAATAAATGAGGCTATTCTGGATTTAAAGAAATCTATTAAGATATATCCGGAAAAGAAGGAAAGTCATATCCTTTTATCTGAAATTTATATCGAAAAGACAAAAGATGATAAGGAATATATACCCTTAGTAGAAAAGACATTAAAACAACTATTAGACATTGACCCTGACAATTTAGAGGTTCTCTCTAAATTAAAGATTCTCCCCTCTCTTCATAAAACAGCTGCTATTGCAAACCATGATGATATTTACGAAAAAGTAAAAAATCTTGTCCAACCTATTATGAAAACTCTTACCGTACAAGGAGATAATGGTGTTTTTGATGAAGCATACAAAACAGCTAATCTACTAAGTAATATGGTAGAAGAAAAGGATGCTTACCTCTTGGGACATTCAGAAAAGAGGTCAATTTATGTTGCTGCCATTGCCCATGAATTAGGAATATCCCGTCTTCAGACAAGGGCATTACAAATTGCTGCTCTTATCTACGATATTGGAAAGCTTTATATTAATGAAGAGATCTTAAAAAAACCAGGAAAACTGACAGAGATAGAGATAGAAACAATTCGATCACATCCGGTTGTTGGTGAAAAAATCCTTCGTGATGTTGGGATACCTGATGATATCCTGAAATGTGTCAGGCATCATCACGAATCTTTGAATGGCAAGGGCTATCCAGATGGATTAAAGGGAGAAGATATTCCTATCGGAGCAAGAATAATAAAGGTAGTTGATGCCTTTGGTGCCATGGTTTCCTTGCGACCCTACAGAGAACCTCTCTCTTTTGATGGTGCTCTGGATGAATTAAGGTCAGGTGCGGGGAGTGATTTTGATTTAAGGGTCATAGATGCCTTTGCCGGTGCCATTGCTGAAGAAAGAAATTTATTTAAGTCTATGTCCCACAAAAATCTTAAATCTAAAAAGATATTGGTTATTGATGATGAACCATGGACAGCTGGAGCAATTAAAGGCTCACTTGAAATGGAAGGGTTTGATGCAATAACCTCTCCGACTGGTGAATCTGCCCTGCAAAAAATATATGAAATTAAGCCTGATCTTGTTATCATGGATGTTTTTCTTCCAGATATGGATTGTCATTCATTATGCCGCAGATTAAGTCAGGATCCAGGAACAACACAGATCCCTATTATTGTTATTTCTACAACAGGCAGCATAGATGATGAAATAGCTATCTTAGAAAGCGGTGCAGATGATTATCTTACAAAACCCTTTAATCTTCGTGAGCTTGTAGCCAGAATTAATGCTCATTTAAGACGGATGGATCATGAGAGGGATGTAAATCCCTTAACCGGGTTGGCAGGGACATCATGCATTGAATCAGACATTCTTAAACGAATCAGTGATCCTTCTAAAAAATTTGGTATACTTCGGGTTGATTTAGATAATTTGAAGGCATTTAATGATGTCTATGGATTGCTTCACGGGGATAAGGTGATCAAATTAGTTGCCGAGGTTTTGCGAGAGGTTATCAAAACCTCTGGCAATAAAGATGACTTTATCGGACATATTGGAGGTGATAATTTTGTAGTTATCACCTCATCTGGTAATGTTGAAGCAATTAGCAATCAAATAACATCTGAGTTTGATAGACGCATCCATGCCTGCTATCACAAGGATGATGTAGAACGAGGGTATATTACCCGGGATAAAGAAAGGCATTCCCTTTTGTCCATGTCTATTGGATGTGCAACAAACAGGGATAGGGATATTCATAATTATCAGGATTTTGAAAGAATATCTAATGAGGCAATGGTCTGCGTAAAAAAATAGGGATGTTATCCCCCTTATAATATTCGTGTCTTTGTGCATGGATAGCTGAATATTTACCTCCACTCTTTTAATATCTATCATCTTCATATCTTTATTATACCCTCATCCATTTTTACACCTCTTCCCATAGCCTAAAGGCTTATTTATTTAATTTGTCACCCTGATTTTGGGTGGTGTCTCAGAATAACTCAAATAAGCAGGGGCAAGCCCTGCAGCTACAATTGCAAGGACATCCCTGCCAGAGTTGATCACTTATTGCGTATCGGATTTTGTAGCTGCGACCCTTGCGGTCGCCTGTGTGTCGGCAGGGGCAAGCCCTGCAGCTACATTGTGCTCACCTGTTGCGTATCTGTTTCTTGTAGCTGCGACCTGCCAGGGGTGCTACCCCCTTGTGGTCGCTTCTTGCATGTTTTTGGCAGGGGCAAGCCCTGCAGCTACAATTGCAAGGACATCCCTGCCATAGTTGGTCACCTATTGCGTATCGGATTTTGTAGCTGCGACCCTTGCGGTCGCCTGTGTGTCGGCAGGGACAAGCCCTACAGCTACAGCTATTTTATTAAGCTATAACAAGACATTATCCGATTTCTGCACAGGTTAAAAAAACTTGAACATCGAATTAAATATATTAAAAAAAGGATTGACGCAAGGGATATAATATGCTAAACTATTTACAAGTTAGTAATTTAGTTTATATTATCAATGCAGCGGAGGATGAGATAAGATATTGTTATGAAAAAAGATACATTTGGTCTTGTTATAGCTACTATTTTTGCAGTGTGTTTTTCAATAGTGATATTTAGTGTTGCCCTGAAGTATCTCCAACAGAGAATTGAACATAAACCCATACCAACTGTATGTAAACGGGTATCACCTCTGACAAAAGATGTTCTTGTGTCAAAGATGTTGCAGTTACCACCTCTTATCCAAAAAGAACAAATACTACCAACCAGCGAAATGCCTGAAAAGATTGAGAAGGCACAGGAGATATCCTTGCCCATTCCCTCATCCTGCATTCAGATTGTACCATCAATACCTGAACAACCGGCAACAATTACCAAAACTATTGCGAAGATAGCTATAATCTTAGACGATACGGGTTACAGTACTGGTGGGTTTGTCCGTAAGTTATGGCAGTTAAAGGTGCCGCTAACCATGAGTATTATCCCTGGACTAATATGTTCAAAAGAAGCAGCTGAAATATCGCATCGATGCGGATTTGAGGTTATGCTTCATATACCCATGGAGTATTGTGAAAACTCAAAGATAACAAATGAGGATGTCCTTTGTATGGCAGATAGGAAGAATGATTCGCCATATAAATGGGCATTGCTGTCCGGTATGTCTGAAAAAGAGGTGCAAAGACAATTAGATGGGGCAATCAAGGATGTCCCATATATTAAAGGGGTAAATAACCACATGGGTTCTAAGGCAACTGCGGACTCAAGGCTGATGACCTTATGTATGGACAAACTTAAAGGGAAAGGGTTGTACTTTGTTGACAGCATAACTACCCCAAAAAGCGTAGCATATAGGTTAGCTAGAAAAAATGGTATCAATGCTGCAAAAAGAAATGTGTTCCTTGATAATGTAAATAATGTTGAGCATGTCAGGCAGCAGATGAATTTCCTGATTGCTGATGCAAAAAGAAATGGTACAGCCATTGGCATTGGTCATGCCACAAAGGCATCAACCGTAGTTGTCTTGAGTGAGATGCTGCCCTTGTTAAGGGCTCAGGGGATAGAGGTGGTACCGGCATCAGAATTGGTGCATTAATAGTGGTAACTGCTCAATATCCTGTGACAATTCGCAGGAGGTTGAAAGCAACAGTAACTATTCAGGCAGCAAGAATACAGATACAGAGAAAGAACCACAAAGGGTGTAAATTCTAAGAAATAAACCATTATTAGGCTCTTCTCATTTGTGGTTACCTTGTTATCGTTATTGTTCGCAATTATTTTTCCTAAGGAGTTACACCCTTTGTGGTTCTTTCTCTGTAAACAAGATTGACATGATTTGGTCTTGAGCAGTAACCTAAAAAAGTCGATTAACTATTAAATGGAAAATTACGATTCACGGTGAACCAGCACATTCTGCCAGAGGTACTCCCTGCGATTCGCAATTCGAGATTCTGCTCTCTCTGCCAGCTGACAACTGATAGCTGAACGCTTATGTATCAGGTAGGTGAAAATGTCCATTCGAGCTTTTTTCCAAATGTGGCAGGCTAAGTATGAAACCCGTAACAAAAAACCACACGGTTGTATTGGGTGTTTTACTGCCGGGCTGTGTGTTTTATTCCTGAGCCCATTTCTTGCTATTGGTGGAGCAGCCCTTTGCTGTTATTATGCGGTCTACATTGAAACAAACTGGGTCAGGGTGCAAAGGGTGGTAATTGATCAGCCAGAATTGGCTGCGGCATTATCAGGGATAAAGATTGTTCAGCTTTCTGATATTCATACCATTGACCAAATTCGAGAGCTTGAAAACAAGATGGTAGAGATTACCAATGTCTTAGAGCCTGATATTATCCTCATTACTGGTGATTTTATCACCAAGAGGACAGGGTTTAAGCCAGCCATGGAGGTAATATCGAGACTAAAAGCAAAGATTGGTATCTTTGGTATTTTAGGGAATTGCGATACATTTGTAGGCAATAATCAGTGGAAACAAGAGGGCAAAGCAGCAGGAATGACCATGCTTATTGATGAAAGAACAAGCATAAATCTGGCTGATGGTAAGCGATTGCAGCTGCTTGGTCTTAACGATGGACATGGCAGCAATGTCCCATACATTAGAAGGCTTATGAAAGGGATTAAAAAGGATGATGCCGTTATCCTATTGGATCATGATCCGTCAAATATTGAGCAAGACAGCCTGTTTGATATTGACCTTGTCCTTTCAGGCGATACCCATGGCGGGCAGTGTGGCGTCAGGTGGATACGGCAGTTTTATGGCTGGAAGAGTAAGTATCTGGCTGGATTGTACAGGCTAAAAGATACATATCTTTATGTCAATCGAGGGCTTGGCTGGCATCATAAACCTGTTCGATTTCTGTGTTGGCCAGAGGTAACCCTGATAACCTTTGTGTCTGGTGCCCCATCCACAAGGGTAAGGGAGCCAGAGCCAGAGGAGGAAGAGCTAACAGGAATACACAAATTTATAAGCAATATCTGGCACAAAATAGACACATCCAGAATAAGTCAGGTTGTTCGTCAGGGAGATAAGGGTAATGATGATTGATTTTGAGGTTAGCACCATGATTTATCATGGTGGTAATGATGATTGATTTTGAGGTTAGCACCATGATTTATCATGGTGGTAATGATGATTGATTTTGAGGTTAG
>JAHIZN010000033.1 GCA_018814245.1 bacterium | reverse complement strand
TCCACCTGTGCGGTTGTGGATAATTGCATCAAGCCTCGTTAGTCAGCAGCTATTGCAACGAGAAAAGGTAGCACCTCTGGCGGAGAAAGAACCACAAAGGGTGTAAACTTAGGAAAAATAATTGCAGCGAAACAGGAATAATTGCAAATGAGAAAAGCCTGACAAGGGTTGTGTATCTTATAATTCACACCCTTTGTGGATCTTTCCCTGTATTTGCGTACTATTGTTATGCTTCTGTGGCTTAATGCAACAACCGCACAGCTCGAATTTATTTGACATCTGAAGTTATTTCTGGTATACTTTAATTATTGGTTTGTAACCATTCAGTCAATTCCTTGTGGTGTCAGGGGTACTTCTTTGTCACCCTGCTGACACACACAAGAGACAATTACAAGGAGGCAGACGGTTATGAAAAGATTATTTTTTGTATTGGTTGTACTTGGCATGGCAACAATTAGTCATGCTGCAACGGATGTTACACTGAGTAATATTACAGACTCTTCGGTAACTCTTTCGTGGATTAGTGAGGGTACAGGTACATGTCAGGTAAATTATGGATTATCTGCGGGATCTCTGACTTCAACCGCTTATGATGTTCGCGGAAGCAAGACAACAGGGCAAATCCATTATGTTTCTTTAAGCAATTTAGCACCTGTTACCACATATAATTATCAATTACTTTCCAATAATAAACCATACCAACAGGGAACATTTACTACTATGGCGGCTGTTATCCCATCCGGCAGCTGTCTTGCTTATGGCAGGGTATGTGATGGTCATAATCCTGCTGTAGGTGCTGTTGTCTGTTTATGGCTTGAGGATGGAGATGGTAATGGAAGTCAGGGAAAATCTGCCCTTGCCTCATGCCTTACAGATGAAAATGGATATTGGTTCTACGACCTGATAAACCTGCGAACCAGTAATAATAAGGGACTGTTTGAATTCTCAAAATCAGGTGATGGGCTTTATTTGAATGTGTCTGCTGAAAAGGGAGCAGAACTCAAGACGCGGATGGATACTGGTGCCTGTATGCCGGCAAGGGATTTGTATTTGAAATAGCAGCACAAGCTTCCAGCTTGTGAACTATCTTGTGAACCACCTTCTGTGAATCACAAGCATCCTTGCCTGTACTACCATTGAATCACAGGCAAGGATGCCTATGCTACCAAATATAGCTGAACGCTTACAGATGTTTACACCCTTTGTGGTTCTTTCCATTTTCGTTGTAATAACTACTGGCTAATGAGGCGTAAATGAAGGATACAATGTTAGAGAATTATAAATCGATGAAAGAGTTAATATTCTTTGTAGAAGAATCGCCAGAGGGCGGATATTGTGCAAAGGCATTGGGCTGTTCTATCTATGCAGAAGCTGAAGAATTGGGAGAACTGAAGGAAGCAATCAGGGACGCAACAAGATGCCATTTTGAAACCTACAATATGCCGCATATAATCAGGCTTCATTTGGTGAAGGATGAAGTGATAGCAGCATGAAGATGCCAAGAGATATCGGTGGTGAAGAGTTAGCTAAACTTCTTGAAAAGTGTGCTTACAAGATCACTCGTCAAACAGGAAGTCATATCAGATTGACAACTATGGAAAGAGAAGAATATCACATTACCATACCAAAACATAAGCCTTTGAGGGTAGGAACATTAAATAGTATCTTGGGTGATGTCGCTATGCATCTGAATATGGAAAAACAAAAACTGATTGACATGTTGTTTGGTAGATAAAAACTGACATGATAAGGACATTCACTCCTTAACCCTCGCCAGCGATTATCCTTACCCACATCTTTGGGGGACAGAATTCTGATGGGAAATGCTGCAAAATAACAGAAGCATGTACCACAAAATGATTAATAATTCAACAATTCATTAATTCAGCAATTGTCAATTGCTGAATTGTTGAATTGCTGAATTAATGGTGGTTGGACTTGTGGGTAAGGATAATCGCCAGCGGGGGACAAACCACTAAAATCAAATATCATGATGTGTGCAGTATAGTAGTGTCCTTATCTCCAAATCTCCAATATCCTTGTAGAGGTGAACTATATATGCTTATCAGAAGAATCCTGCTGCTTATTATCAGCTTGTTCCTGATAACACCTGCCTTTGCTAATCAGCCAAAGGAGACCAATATTACAGGGGGAGGCTTTACCATTTCATGGATTACTGACACCCATGGTACATCGGCTGTTGCCTATGGTCTTGGTACAAATAGCATCAATCTTCTCGCCACAGATAATCGCGTATCCACCACCCACCATGTTGAAGTTAATGGGCTGTCTCCAATCACCACATATTATTATGACATCATCTCCGGCGGGATTACAGATAACAATCATGGGCAGCATTATTCCCTGACCACTGGCCCAGACATTGGGATACCCACAGGGACAAACACCTTCGTATATGGTCAGGTATATAAGGCTGATGGCTCTGCAACTCAGGGATCACTTGTGTATCTTGTGATTTGCAATACAAATGGCAAGGGTTCTTCCGGCACTTCTTCAGAATGGTCAACAGTTGTTGGCAATGATGGTAATTGGAGCATTAATCTGGCTAATGTCAGAACCCAGAATCTCTCCAGCTTTTTTGATTATTCCACATCTGGCGATAGCCTCTCCATCTTTGTTCAGGCCGGCATAGATGGAACAGGCAAGCTGTTTACTGATACTGCCAATGGCTCGCCCTGCCGAAGCATCACGATATCAACCGATACCACCCCACCGACGGCTGTAAGCAATCTTACTTTAGGGACGATTGGACAGACATCTGTTGCTCTTGAGTGGTCATCATCTGGTGATGATGGGGACACAGGCACAGCCGATGGGTATCAAGTTTGTCATTCTATTTACCCTATCACTGAGTCCAACTGGCTTGGTGTGCCTGTATCAAAATCAGCCGGTACAAAGCAACAGTGTACGGTATCAAACCTTATACCCGGGACAGGTTATTACTTTGCCATAAAGGCATGTGATGAGGTGCCAAACTGGTCAGGAATATCAAATATTGTTGCTGCCACTACCCTTGTGCCAAGCACATCAACCCTCAAGTGGCTGAATAGGCCAAACCTTGTTACAGATGGTCTTCGCACCGAGATAGGCACGAGCGGTATGAATATCGTGTATCAGGTGTTGTATAAAGATGCAGACGGTAAGCCTCTTGCTATTGGCTATCCAAGGGTTGGGATTTATCGGGATGGGGGAAGCCTTGTAGCCACCTATACCATGCTGTATGCCTCAGGCAGTCCTTCAGTTGGGGCAGTGTATACCTTTTCCAAGCAGTTTGATCAGTTAGGCACAGGTACATATGCCTATCAGTTTGATGGTGGGAATGTCATGGGAACTGCCGCGAGCGGCGGCCATCTTTGCATGAGGAATGGGCCGATTATCCTTGAATCCTTGCCCGATCATGCAACCAATGACTTGAGTACACTTACTACAGGGAGTAGGTTAATCTATGGACAGATATATCAGCAAGGGGGAACACAATCTGCATCAGGAGCCACAGTTTATGGCAGATTGCATGATAAGGATGGTTACCGGATCAGTGAATTTTTAACCATAGGCTCTGCTACAGTAGATACAGATGGCACATGGTTTATGGAGATGGCTAATTTCAGGGATCTTGAGCGGCCGCCATGGCGACAAGGTACAGATTCCCTGCACATCTGGATAGGGGCAACAAATGGTGTGGCAAGCCAGATTTTGATGACCGAGGATACGCCTGTATGTGATCTGGAGTTATGTAATGACCATATTCCGCCTGCAACCGTCAGCCTTACTGCTAAAACAGCAGGGCCAAACTCCATTGACCTGACATGGCCTACAGCAGGGGATGTCAGGGATGATGGCACAATTGGTCAGGCATCATGGTATCATATCCGATACTCTACATCCACATCCACAGATAAAATCCTTGACCATGGGATACAAGTGTGTTTGCCTGCTGCCAATTCGGTTAGAATAACCGGGCTTGCTCCGGAAACCAAATATTATTTTATTATTCAGGCATCAGATGATGTCTGGAACACATCTGCCCCGTCGCAGATAGTAATAGGCACAACCGCACCACCCCTTCAACGCCCGCCAATATTGTCATGGTCAAATAAGCCATTAACACCAGGAACTGCCAATGTCTATACAAGATTTACCTACAATGTCAGATATACAGATGCTGATGGTGATCAACCGCTGCCTGGCGAGCCAAGGGTGGTTATCTGTCAAGGTGGCAAGGAGATTAAAACCTGCCCCATGAGTCAGATAGGTGGGGGTGCCACCTACACCTGTTCAACCCTATTACCAGAGGCTGGCACATATTCCTACAGGTTTGAGGTGACAGGTGCTACCAGCAGTCTCACAGGCAATGGGCCGCTGGTGTTTGATATCCCCAAGCATCTCCGAATAACCAATGTTACGGATAAGGAGTTTACCGTAAGCTGGAGAACAGGGGACAAGGGTAGGGGTAGTGTATCCTATGGGACGACAACAGCACTTGGCAGCACGGCTGCGGATGTCGTATCTCGTGATGTTCATTATGTTACTGTAGAAAATCTTAAGCCAGACACGGTGTATTGCTTTGATGTGACAGGTTCCGGGATTACAGATGATAATCAAGGAAGGCATTTCTTGGTTAAAACAGGTGCGTCCATGATCAATACCTCTCCGGGAAGTAATTTTGTTACTGGTTATGTATATGAATATCGAAATATCCCGGCTCAAGGGGCAGTAGTGTATGTAACCATCAAGGATACAGATGGGCAAGGCTCGACTGAAGAATCTGCCCCTCTTTCTGTTTTAACCAATGCAGATGGGGGATGGTTCGTGGATGCGTTTAATGTCAGAACACGGGATTATTTGTCGCGATTTGAGTATTCAGGTGATGATACTATCTATATTGAGGCAGACGGCGGGGAAAGAGGACAAGGGAACAGATTGATTACTCCAAATGACCCACCGACGGATATTATCCTGCATACATGGATTGGTACCAGGGATAAGCTGTTGGTTAAGGATATGACCTATTCATACCCAAACCCGGCAAAAAAGGTAAATGTCATTACCTTTCGCTACTACTTGAATGCAGATGCAGATGTTACCCTGAGCATCTACAACCTTGCCGGAGAGCTTGTACAAACCATTAAGGGTAGGGGAGTTGGATACAATGATACCAATGAGTTTGTGTGGAATATAGCAGATATTGCTTCAGATATATACATCTGGCGATTGGAGGCAGTATCTGGTGAATTACAGGATGTGGTGGTGAAGAGGCTGGTAGTAATAAAGTAGGGGCAGACCTATGTGTCTGCCCTCTTGAGGATAAACATGGTAAATATTTTACTCATCTTAACAACATTATTTATGTGCAATTCCCTTGTTTTTGCGGGGAATAACAACACCAGTGCCTCATTCCTCAAGATTGGGGCAGGGGCAAGGGCTGCTGGTATGGGTGATGCGTTCTGCGGGCTGGCAGATGATGCCTATGCTCCGTACTGGAATCCTGCCGGGCTTGCCCAAATTAAGGGCAGCCAGTTTGGGGCAACACACCTTGAGTGGATTACCAAAATAAATCAAGAGCAGATTGGGTTTGTTCAGCAGATTGGGACAAAAACAGCCTTTGGGATAAGTATCAGTCACCTCATGGCAAATGACTTTGAACGCACCAATCAGGATGGGATTTTTGGCACATTTGATGCGGCAAATACCCTTTTTGGGCTTTCATTAGGCAGGCAAATTGGCAATAGATTTTCCCTTGGCATGAATGTAAAATGTATCAATATGTACATGGATGATGCAAAAGCTATTGCTTTTGGTGGGGATATGGGCATGTTATGGCAAGTATCCAGAGGGTTAAGGCTGGGACTAAATGTTCAAAACATGGGCACAGATGTAAAATTTATCGAAAAGGGTTATCCCTTGCCATTAAATATCAAGGCAGGGGTAAGTTATTCGCTGGGAGATAGCATCTCTGGCAGTGGGCTGAATCTCAACATCGATGCGAATAAAACACATGGATTAGAAACAAATGTCCATGCTGGCGGCGAATACTGGTTGGCACACACCATTGCCCTGCGGGCAGGGATAAAAAATGAGATAACCTCTGATACTCATGGAAAATCGAAAGGAATGGCTACAGGCGTTACCGCTGGAATAGGGTTGCGGCTTGGCGGAATTCAATTGGATTATGCCTATGTTCCGTATGGTTCGCTGGATGTAACTCATCGGGTATCATTGTCAATGAAACAGATACCCGCAGCACCACTGGAGCCAAAGGTGATACCTCTGGCAAAGGTTGCATCTTCAACACAAACAGCAATATCATTGGCAACTGCGAGTACTACTGGTACTGTTAGTGATGCTGGTACTGCTGGTACTGTTGGTACTGTTTCAGTGCCTGCTGCTAAGGAAAAACCAGCACCAGTAGCAGAGGCGATAGTTCAGACAAAAGATGGGAAAATTATCCTGCCGTCATTTGACATTCGGTTTGATACTGGCCGTGCCTTGATAAATACAGAGCTGTATAAACAATTGGAGGGCATAGCAGAATTTATGAACCGCTATCCTCAGATAAGGATACGAATTGAGGGGCATACAGATAATCGTGCTATCGATACACAGGCATTTCATTCCAATCAAGAGCTTTCTGAAGCAAGGGCAAAGACTGTCTACTGGTATCTTATTCAGCAGGAGATTTTAGCAGAACGGATGAAAACAAAGGGATATGCAGATACCAAACCAATTGCTTCTAATGATACACCCGAGGGGCAGGCTAAGAATCGAAGGGTAGAGATTATTATTATTGAGCAAGATTCAAAATAGGGCAGCAATTCTCGGTGAACAACACGAGGACATCGATGTTTTTCCATATCGGATTGGTAACTGCTCAATATCCTGCGGCAATTCCTTGAGGGGATAGGGAGATGGTGTCGATAAAGCAATCTAAAAAGAGGAGATTCCTGCAGGAGTTTACCCCTGTGAATACAGAGCCTGCCCCTGCGAATGCAGCTTATCCTTACCCACATCTTTTTGGGGACAGAATTCTGATGGGAAATGCTGCAAAACAACAGAAGTATGTATCGCAAAATGATTAATAATTCAACAATTCATTGATTCAGCAATTGTCAATTGTTGAATTGCTGAATTGTTGAATTGCTGAATTAATGGTGGTTGGACTTGTGGGTAAGGATAAGGCGAATGCAGGGGGGCAGGAATGACAGTTTCGTTATAATTGTAGAAGTAAACTAACAGCTCTTTTTTCCTCAACGATTCTCAGCGAACTCTGCGTCTCTGCGGTGAACAAATTTTTTTCGTGGCTTGCAAAATCCACAGATTATTGAGCAATTACTCGGATTGCATTATTTGAAATGTGATGCCAATGTCTATACAATTGTTCACCGAGAATTGATGCGTCCTCTTGTCTTTATTTGACCTTTTTCCAAACCAACACCCCAACAACAAAACAACCAGTAAAAAGACTAATAATAATACTCCATTTCAACCATGGGGGATCATATACTACCCTGACTGTATGAGTACCTTTTTTTAACTCTATTGCCCGCAAGATATAATTTGCCTGATAAATCTTTTGTTCCTCACCATCAACAATTGCCTTCCAGCCAGGATAAAAGACCTCACTTAAGACAAGGAAACCGTTTGAAGCCATTCCAACATTCATGATTATCTCATTTGGAGAATGCCTGATTATCTCTGGGGATGCCTCTACCTTTCCCCGGAAAATGCCTTGCTTTATTGTTGGTTTTTCTTCTAATATTACCTCGTCTGTATACACTATCTCCTTAATTGCCTTAAAGATGGCATCTCTTCCATTAACTACCCTAAAATTATGCACTATCCATGCAGATTTCATACAATTTCTGTTTTGATAGATATTTACTGCACTATCAGAAAATGCTAATTTGAACTGTGGATGAAATATCGGATTCTGAGACGGGACAATAAAATACTTGGCATTCAGCAGATCCAGCAGCCTTGAATACTCTGCAATCCTCATCACTACGGTAGGTGTCTCTGGAGCCAGCCCCTGACTAATATTGATAAACTCCTGATACCTTTTGAGGATGGTTGGAGAATACCCGCCAATATTTGCTATTCCATACGACATCCCCCTATTTAATGAGGCATCGTCAATCATGGTAACTATACGAAATGGATCTTTGTCTGCCTTTAAAAAATCAACCATGTTCCTGTCCCATTCACATTGACTGCTATCAATGGTGGTGATATACGGAGAACAAAACATCCAGAGATCAACAAGGATGATAGCTGGAATCAGGTATCTTATCCATGCCACACCCCATTCTTTGCCACGCATGTACAGAAGCATTGCCCCAAGCAGAAGAAAAACAGCCCCTGTAAACATAGACTTTTTGGCTATCAAGAGCATTCCGGCAAGATGCTCCTTGAGGTCAGGGGCACCAAAAATTCGTTCCTCTAACCCATAGCTTGCCTGGATTAAACTACGCCATGTATCTGGAGCAATAAAAAATGATATTAGCATGGCAAGTATGCCAAATACACAAAATATCTGTGAGAATAAAATAACCTGCCTTTTATTAGCTTGCTCTATAAGGCTGCTGCTGCCAAGTCCAGCTAACACAGCCAGACAAAATGTCCAAAGATACATCATTCGTCCCGGAACCCTGAAGAGGTCAAAGCCGGGTATAAACTCATAGCATAATTTATACATAACAGTATATTTTCCAAAAGAAAGCAGGAGTGAGACCAATGCCATCACAGAAAAAAGAATAATGTGAGCATTTTTTTTGGATGCAATGGCTGCTATCGCCAATATTAAGGGGATAATTCCCACATAACCGCAAACCTCATGCAACAACCCTCGTCCCCAGTAGGGAATATCAAGGGAATTGCCGAAGAGCATGGGAAAGAAAAAAGAGAAGATATTTTCAAAGGGAAATGATGAAAAGGTATTAAAAACATATCCTGTCCCTTCGCTTCTGCTGGAATATGCAGGCAATTCAAGGGTAGGAAATATCTGAATACATGCTATACAGGCAGATATCCCACCCATCATCCCAAGTAACGGCAATAGCTTGACTGCCTTAGCATGTTCCTTGTTAAGAATAACCATTCCCAGACTAAAAAGGGCATAGATTCCACTCAAGAGATAGGTGTAGAATGAGATTTGAGGATGGCCAGACAGAAACTGAATACCAATTGCCAGACTTCCAAGAAATACATAGGAAAATTTCATAGTTTGAAATGTCTTCTCTATGGAGAACAAAATAAGCGGCAGCCAGATGCCGGCAGAGAATACACAAGCATGTCCAGCATAAAGATGGGTTATCTGAAACCCTGAGAACATAAATATTAAGGCTGTAGTTAAGCTGCTTAGCCAATGACATTTTAATGCCTTCATAAACATATATGAAAAACATCCGGATAAAAAGAGATGTATAACAGCACTCCATGTTATCCCCATGTGTGGCGGCAGAATGGTAAATATAACCAGATTTAAGGGATAAAATATTGCCGGCTGCATACCTGCGGCACATGGTACTCCTGAAAATATACAAGGATTCCACAGGGGAATAATGCCATCCTTGATTGTTTGGGCAACAAATGAACGCAAATAGAGCAGATAATTAGTGATATCTCCCCCTGATAAAAGCCGGGTATCATCCATTGCCTTTTGAAAAAACAGGATGCTGAGAATCAATAAACATGGAAATACAAACCAATCAGGATTCATTCTAATCCCTGAACCAGTATCTCTGACAGTAGACGATACAGACTGCTCCTGATGCTTTTTCTTTTTTGACATTTTTTTTCTCCTTTTGGTTCCTATGGTCGTGTCAACTGTTAATTGTCGCATAGTTAATTATGTATGGACAGAGCCTGCCCCCCTGCATTCGCAGGGGCAGGCTCTGCGAATGCAAGGGGTGACAGAGGTGCTGACTCCCCTGTCTCTGCCACCAATAAGCGACCACAAGAGGAGAGAGCCTCTCTGGCAGGGATGCCCCTGCGAATTGTTACGACCTGTGCGGTTGTTGCATTAAGCCACAGAAGCATAACAATAGCACGCAAATACAGGGAAAGAGCC
>JAHIZN010000032.1 GCA_018814245.1 bacterium | reverse complement strand
TTTGTGTGAGTGTAACTATCTGATCTCCCATGTGCAACAATATAGCACATTTTATCTTAAAATGCAAGCAATAATTTCATTTCTCAGAGATTTTTGGTTGATTCAAAATGTGTATGAAATAACAATAGCTGAGTAGTTACCATAATTTTTAATTCATAATTTTTAATTTTATCAAGGGGGGTGTGGATGATGGAGAATGCGTATTTTTATGCTTTAACTGTACTTGCAGCAGCTTTTGGAGTCGGGATAGCAACTATAGGTCCTGGAATTGGTCAGGGTATTGCTACAGGCAAGGCAGTTGAAGGGATTGCTCGACAGCCTGAGGCAACAGGTAAGATAATGGTACCGTTTATTCTTGGATTAGCAATCATGGAAACATTAGTGCTTTATGCCTTGGCTGTTTCCTTGATATTGCTCTTTGCCAATCCGTTTGCCAGTATATTTACTGCAGTAGCTCATTAATTAGATGGGTGCAGGGGCTTGTTATCTCCTGCACCCAATTTCACGGAGGTTATAAAATAAAAATGGAAGGACTACATATTAGTTGGCAGATTTTCCTGGTTCAATTATGCTTTTTCATGATACTTTTGATAGTTTTAACAAAATTGCTTTTTAAGCCCATAGTTGGTTTACTGGATGCAAGAAGCACTCAAATCAGGGATGAATATAAGGGTATAGAGGATACAAAGTCTGGATTAGAGGATATGAAGAAAGGGTATCAGAATCAGATAAATGAGTTGACTGGCAAGACAAATGCCATTATTCAACAGGCAATAAAGACAGCCGAAGAAAGTAAGCAGGAAATAATTGATGAGGCAAGAAAAGAATCAAACCTAATGTTGCAAAAAGCGTCATTAGAGATAGAGTTGGAGCGGAAAAAGGCTGTGGTTGAATTACATAAAGAGGTTTCGGGATTGTCTGTATTATGTGCCTCAAGGATTATTGAGGGATCTATCAATACTGAGATGGCTGATAAATTGGTGAAAGAGGTTATTGATGGATTAGATAATGTTAAGAATTTGGTCTGACCAGTCTGACCAGTCTGACTGGTCAGACTTCTTTAAAATAAGAGGAGATAATTATGTTGCAAAATTCTGTTGCGGCAAGATATGCTCAGGCATTCTTTGATATTGCCAAAGAGGATGAACAAATAGATAAATATGGACAAGAACTGATAATAGTGTCAGATGTCTTAAGCATGAATCCTGATTTTTTCAGATTAATCCGTCATCCAGGAATAACAATCGTTCAAAAGAAAGAACTTGTGTGGAAAATACTTATAGCCTGTTCCATTTCCAGACCAACCCATGAATTCTTAATGGTCTTAGAAAGACGGAAGAGAATAGATATGATTCAGGAAATAGTTACATCTTATCTGCAAATGTCAGATAAACAGAATAATATAACCACAGCTATCGTAACCTCTGCCATGCCGCTTAACACGGCTCAGCAGGACGCAATAAAGAATAAGTTATCACAGATGCTCTCTTCTGTGATAAAACTGAAGATACAGATAGAGCCAGAGATAATTGGGGGTTTAATAATCAGGCTAAAGGATAAGGTTATTGATGGAAGTGTCCGTGGGCGATTGGATAGATTGAAGGCTGAGATGGTAAAGAATACGCAGGTTTAGATATGAGGGTAGCTTTACCACAGAGACGCAGAGACACAGAGAATTTTCATACTCTTTATTTGTAACTATTCAGGCATAGGAATGATTATGGCAGGGACAAGCCCTGCAGCTACAGCTATTCGTGGGAAACTTGTAGCTGCGACCTGCCAGAGGTGCTCTCCTCTTGTGGTCGCCGTCTTCATTCTATATTCTAACTTCTGAATTCTGTATGCCTGAATAGTTACCTTTATTTAAGTATTTTTTTCTCTGTGTCTCTGCGTCTCTGCGGTAAACAGTTCTATTAGGAGGAAAAAAATGATTAAGCCAGAAGAAATAAGTTCGGTTATAAAGGACGAGATTCAAAGATACAAAAAAGAGCTTAATGTGACAGAGGTTGGTACGGTTGTCCAAATTGGTGATAATGTTGCCAGAATTTATGGGCTTGAAAATGCTATGGCAGGCGAATTGATTGAGTTTTCAAGCGGTATTTGCGGCATGGTATTGAACTTAGAGGAAGAGACTGTTTCAGCAGTGGTCATGGGCTCGGATGTGGAGATAAAGGAAGGGGATACCGCTAAATTAACCGGCAGAGTAGTTGAGGTTCCAGCAGGGGAATGTATGCTGGGCAGAGTGGTGAATGCCCTTGGACAGCCTATTGATGGTAAGGGAGCAATCCATGCTGATGTGTTTAACCCTATAGAAAACAGGGCTCCAGGGATAGTAGATCGTATGCCGGTCAGGGAACCGATTCAGACAGGAATAAAGGCTATAGATGCCATGATTCCTGTTGGACGAGGACAAAGAGAGTTGGTCATCAGCGATAGACAGCTCGGCAAAACAGCAATATTGATAGATACTATTCTTAACCAAAAGGGTAAAGATGTTTATTGTATCTATGTAGCTATTGGACAAAAGCAATCAACCGTGGCTCATGCAGTTAAGATATTAGAAGCCAATAAGTGTATGGATTTTGTGACCATTGTTTCAGCCACAGCCAGTGACCCTGCATCACTCCAATATATTGCACCATATGCAGGTTGTGCCATGGGTGAGTATTTCAGGGATAGAGGGAAACATGCCCTTATCATCTATGATGACCTTTCCAAACATGCTACGGCTTATCGACAGATGTCTCTGCTTTTGAGAAGACCGCCAGGAAGAGAGGCATATCCAGGGGACATCTTTTATCTGCATTCCAGATTATTAGAAAGGGCAGCCAAGTTAAGCCAGGAAAAGGGTGGGGGCAGCCTTACCGCTTTACCAGTCATTGAAACACAGGCTGGTGATGTCTCAGCCTATATCCCTACAAATGTTATCTCTATCACTGATGGACAGATATACCTTGACAGCGAATTATTTTATGCCGGAATTAAACCAGCTGTTAATGTTGGACTTTCTGTCTCAAGGGTAGGTTCCTCTGCTCAAATAAAGGCAATGAAACAAGTAGCTGGCCGTTTAAGGTTAGAGCTGGCTCAATATCGTGAAATGGCAGCATTTGCTCAGTTTGCCAGTGACTTGGATGCAGCTACACAGCATATCCTTAATCGAGGCAAACGAATGATTGAAATCCTCAAGCAAGGACAATATGTTCCTATGCCTGTTGAAAAACAAGTACTAATTCTTTATGCCGGTGTAAATGGATACTTGGATGATATTCAGGTCTCTGATTGCCAGTCGTTTGAGGAAGAGTTCCTGAAATTTATGGAGCAAAAACATCCGGCAGTTCAGCAACAAATTGCTGAACAAAAAGAGATTACTGCTATTATTGATGCAAACCTGAAGTCATGCTTGCAGGACTTTAAGGGAAATGTTTTCCCTGAGATACGGGAGAAGAAACAAGGGTCAATATTGGGGTAAGGTGAATACAGAATACAAGAGTCAGAAGGAAGAAGATATAGAAAGGGAAGAGCTGTGGATAGACCTTGATTGTAGAATTTACAATAGGGTAAATCAGAAAAAAAGAAAAGAACGGCTGAGTGAAGTTTTTGCCTAAAAAAAATGAACCAGACAGAGTTGGTTGTTTTTGTCATTAGACTAAGAAATCGTAAATAAAGGTAGAGGTGTAGAAAATTCAAAAGAAAAAATTATATTTAGATGTTTGCACATTGTGCCGTCCTTTTGATGATCAGAGCATGATGCGTATACGCCTTGAAACAGATGCCTTCTATTTGATTCTTCAGAGCATACAAAACAAAACCTATGAAATGATAGTTTCTCCTGTTCACATTAAGGAGATTGAGGATATTGAGGATGTATACGAACGATTGGATGTAGTCATCTTATTAGACAAATATGGCGTTAAACCACAATGTGATTTAAGCGGAATAAGAAAAAGGGCTGAACACCTTTATTTACTCAAATTTGGTGTCGCAGATGCTGCCCATATAGCATTTGCTGAAGCAACCGCTGACTTTTTCATCACATGTGATGATAGATTGTTAAAGAAATACACCAAATCAAAAGTTAATACATTAGCGATGAATCCAATCGATTTTTGTCTTAGGGAGGATTTGAGATGAAACAGGGTCAGTTTATAAGCGAAGAGAAACTATTTAAGCAAACCATTGGCATTCTGATGGAAAAATTGGGTCCAGTAGAGACAAATCGGTTCCTGTCTTTACCCTCGAGGGAAAGAATGGAATCGGTAAGACGATATCAAACATGGCAGTCTAAACTTGATAAAGAGACTTTTTTTAATGAAGTTTTTGGGAATCAAATAGGGATACAATAGCCTAATAAGTCTCACCTAACCGCTATTCCTCTGCAATTCATAGCGGCAGGTGAGATTGATCGTTAAATAGACAACGATGAATCGGGCGTAATTAGCGCTTAAATGTAATTGATATTACAAATTGGAG
This sequence comes from bacterium, assembly GCA_018814245.1. Taxonomy (GTDB): domain Bacteria; phylum UBA9089; class CG2-30-40-21; order CG2-30-40-21; family CG2-30-40-21; genus CG2-30-40-21. Next base: position 2,948 of record JAHIZN010000032.1, on the reverse strand, counting down.
TAATTGCTCAATATCCTGTGGCAATTCCATGAGATTGAAAATAATAAGGCAATCTAATTCGTTGCGATTGTGGAAGTAGAGACGCAAAATTTTGCGTCTCTACAGCATGGCAATCCTTGTGGCTTACAAAATCCACATGTTATTGAGCAGTTACAAATTGGAGATAATAACCATGCTAAGTGTTGGTAGTGTTAAACGAAAGATTAGATCAATTAAGAACATCAGGCAGATAACCAGAGCTATGATGTTGGTGTCTGCGGCTAAGATGAAAAAGGCGGAGATAGCAATTCGTTCTGCAAGGCCATATGCCGGATCCATGGAGCAGATTATGGCAAGTGTTGCTATGCGGGCAGAAAAAGATACCCATCCATTGCTTACACCAAGAGAGGTTAACAGGCAATTGGTGATTATGGTTACCTCGCAAAGGGGATTGTGCGGCGGATTTAATGCGAATGTTACCAAAAATACCCTTAACTTTCTAATGCAGCAAACCATACCAACGAGCCTTATCTGCATTGGTCAAAAGGGATCGTTGTATTTTAAGAATATGAATTGGGAAATGGTATCAAATTATTCCTTCCCTGATAAGATAACCTATGGTGAATGTCAGCAAATAGCTGAAGAGATTATTGAGCTATACCTGAGCCATAGGTTTGACAGAATATATGTTTCGTATAATGAGTTTAAGTCTGTCTTCCAACAATGTCCGATAATAAAACAATTTATTCCAATTGAGCCTGCGGCTGTATCATTGCCGGGGGCGGTGCATCCAAACAAGTTTATTACGGATTATCTCTATGAACCATCTGTTAATATTGTTATAGAACAGCTTATGGCTAAAGGCATTGCTATCCAGATACAGAGGATATTATTGGAATCAGCAGCAGCCGAACATTCAGCCCGAATGGTGGCTATGGAGTCAGCAACAAAGAGTGCGGGTGAGATGATAAATGCTTTGTCTCTAAGCTATAATCGGGCAAGACAGGCTGGGATTACAAAGGAAATAACAGAGATTGTCGGTGCATCAGAGGCATTGGGATAGTAGAGACGCAAGATATTGCGTCTCTACTATCAGATTGTTCGTAAAAGTTCAGCTAACCGCAGAGACGCTGAGTAGGGAAATTAATCAAATAACAGAAATTAGAACACAGAAAGCCGAAGAGGAAAAATCTGTAGTATGTCTCCTCTGTGCTTTGTAACTTGATTTATTCTCTGCGTCTTTGCGCCTCTGCGGTGAACTATTACAATTGTTCTTTAATCTGTAAAATCTGCGTAATCTGCGGATATATTTTCTGATTCTGGAAGGCTGAACGCTTACAAGGAGGAACATACAATGAGTTTGGTTGGTAGTATAAAGCAGGTCTTAGGACCAATCGTAGATATTGAATTTAGTGGAGCAATAGAACTTCCGGCAATCTATAATGCCATAAAGATTCCCAGAAAAGGTGAGACTGACCTGATTGTTGAGGTTGCTCAACATCTGGGCGGCAATGTGGTCAGAACAATTGCTCTGGGACATACAGAGGGACTGCAGCGAGGCATGGAATCTATTGATACCGGTGCAGCTATTACCGTACCCGTGGGTGAGGGAACGCTGGGCAGGGTTATGGGTCCATGTGGAGAGCCTGTAGACAGCCTTGGACCGATTCAGGATCCTGAATATTCACCAATTCATAAGCCGGCACCTGCCTTTACAGAGCAGGAGGTAGTCAGAGAAATGTTTGAAACAGGGTTAAAGGCAGTAGATTTATTAGCTCCATTTGCTAAGGGTGGCAAGGTTGGATTGTTTGGCGGTGCTGGTGTGGGTAAAACCGTACTCGTCATGGAACTGATTAATAATGTAGCTACTGTTCATGGCGGTGTGTCAGTATTTGGCGGGGTTGGTGAGAGAACCAGAGAGGGAAATGACCTGTGGTTAGAGATGAAGGAAAGCGGTGTTCTTGCCAAGACAGCATTGGTTTATGGTCAAATGCAGGAAGCACCTGGTGCAAGGTTTCGGGTTGCACTCACAGCTTTAACCGTAGCCGAGTATTTCAGGGATAAAAGAAATCAGGATGTTCTTTTGTTTATTGATAATATATTCAGGTTTATTCAGGCAGGCTCAGAGGTATCTGCCCTGCTGGGCAGAATGCCTTCTGCCGTGGGGTATCAATCCACACTTGGCACAGATATTGGGGCATTACAGGAAAGGATAACCTCTACCAAACGGGGATCAATTACATCTGTTCAGGCTGTTTATGTACCTGCAGATGATTTGACTGACCCTGCTCCGGCAACAACATTTGCCCATTTAGATGCTACCATTGTTCTTTCACGGCAAATAGCTGAACTGGGGATATATCCTGCTATTGATCCATTGGATTCTACATCCCGCATTCTTGACCCAAAGATTATTGGTGAAGATCATTATCAGACAGCCCGGAAGGTACAGCAAGTACTTCAACGATATAAAGAGCTTCAGGATATTATTGCTATCCTTGGTATGGATGAGCTTGCAGAAGAGGATAAGATGCTGGTCTATCGAGCAAGAAAGATTCAGAAGTTTTTATCCCAACCCTTCTTTGTGGCAGAGACATTTACCGGTACACCGGGTAAATATGTCAAACTCTCAGAGACTATCAAGGGGTTCAGGGATATATGCGAAGGCAAATATGATGATGTTCCTGAACAGGCATTTTATATGGTTGGCGGAATACAGGATGTTTTGGAAAAGGCAGAAGAGCTTGGGTAGTATTGTAGTCGAATAGTCAGCGAGAGGTAATTCCTCGACAGGCTGTTACGGAATAAGAATTCGACACAGGAAGCATATAGCATGTTGCGATAATTTCATCGGCGAGCACCATATGTAGTATGGCATTGCCGCTATTTATCAGTTCCGTAACAGTCTGCCTGAGTGACGAGCAGTATCACTCAGGCAGGCACGCTGACAGGTGTCGCCCTGTCAGACC
>JAHIZN010000260.1 GCA_018814245.1 bacterium | reverse complement strand
TTCATAATTTATAATTTATAATTTATAATTAAACATGGAGGCAAGATTATGTCCAAACGAATAGATTTTTATGAGATAATGGAAAGGTGTAAGGATTTTGGTAAAAAGAAGATCCGTGATATTATGAGCCGTGATGTGGTTACAGTCAAAGAAGACGGACAGTTTCTTGAGTTTGCGACAGATATTGAGATGTACGATTACCTTTCGTTTCCTGTAATAGATGAAGATAACGAATTAGTTGGTATAATCTCACAAACAGATCTGTTAAAGCTCATCCTGTTTCATGGCTCAAGCAGAAACAGGTTGTTGGTTGAAAAATGTTTTCTGGGCATCCCAAGCATTCGCTCAATCATGAGCCTTCATCCCATAACCCTTTCCCCGGAGGATACAGTAGATGAGGCTGCGTATCTCATGTTTGAGCATAAGATACAGAGTATCCCTGTGGTTGAAAATAAACGGGTTGTGGGGATAGTGGGCAAGATAGATGTTGTTGGTCGTATCCTAAATATGATGGGGTTATAAACATGGAAGTCATCTTTATTATAGGGATAATATTAATCCTTATCAAGCTTATTGGCGAGGTGTTTGAAAGGATACGCCTTCCATCTATCTTTGGCGAGATTATATTAGGGATTATTTTTGGTCCTGTACTGGGATTTATTGTCCTTTCTACTGAAAATGGCAGCCTTACCCATTCTGCTACGACGATTAAACTTCTTGGAGAGATAGGTATCATCTTTTTGTTGTTTTCCATAGGATTTGAAAAGATTGAATTGGAAAGGTTTACTGGTTCTATTGTCAGATCCCTGCCAACAGCTATTCTGGGAACAATCTTTCCCTTTCTTGGCGGCTTTCTGGCAGCAATCATCTTTTCATCAACATTTTTCCATCAGTCTCCAATCAATGGTCCATTACTGGTTGGTCTTGCTATGTCTGCTACCAGTATTGGTGTTAGCCTTCGTGCTTTGATTGACATGAGGTATCTGGCTACTGCGACTGGAATTACTATCCTTATTTCGGCTATTGCAGGTGACTTTAATGGATTGATTATCCTCTCCATTGTCATGGGAATTGTTCAAACAGGCAATGTTTCATTTTATACCATTATTATTATTTTCCTTGAGATAGGTGGTTTTGTTTTACTGATATTTTTAGCCAGTAAATATATTTTTCCATGGCTGTCCCGATTAATGGATCGAATGATCGTGGAAGAGGCAAATTTTGCTATAATCATAGGCATACTCTTTATGCTCGCCTGTCTTACAGAAAGGATGGGACTGAGTGCTATTGTTGGTGCCTTTTTATTTGGTATCTCTATCTCCATAATCCCCAGGTTCAAAACAGAAACCATGAGTCATAGAATAAGTGGTATTTCCAATGGATTCTTTATCCCGTTCTTTTTCTTCAATATAGGGCTTTTGTTTGATTTTAAGGCGATAGGTAATATCGGGCTATTTGGGGGGGTGCTTATTCTTTTGACTATCGTCAGCCAGATCATTGGCGGGTTTATAGGCGGAAAGATAGGCAGGTTTAATCTCAGGGATTCGTTGGTTATTGGCATTGCCCTTGTCCCAAGAAATGAGTTGACCTTAGTTATTGCCTCGGTTGGTTTGAATTTGGGGATACTAACCAAAGATATCTTTTTATCCATAGTACTCGTGGTGATAGTTTCTGTATTAATTACCCCATTGATGCTGCGATTTGTTATCAGAAATAAGGAATAAAGGGGGGAGGAAATTTCCCAATTTATTTTTTCACCTGAATCTTTTCTGTCAGACCTGATGAAACAAGAATATCTTTATCCGTAACAATAATACCCTCTACCTGTTCCAAATCTTCAATAAGATCCATCCCTGCCTTTTGACCAAGAACAAAAACAGCAGTTGAAAGTATATCAGCAACAAAGGCAGATGGGGTAATTATTGTTACAGACACACACCCGTTGGAAACAGGATACCCACTTTGTGGGTCCATAATATGGTGATATCTCTGTCCATCAGAGATAAAATAGTGTTCATAATCCCCAGAGGTAGCCACAGCCATATCCTGAAGCTTTAATGTAGTCAGAATATTATTCATGGATCTTGAATGTCTAATACCAACCTTCCATGGAAACCCCCATTGATTCGTGCCCATAGCCTTAATATTGCTACCAAAGTTTATCAAAAAATTATGATAACCTGCATTTGTAAGAACTTTAGCTGCCTCCTCAACTGCATACCCCCTAATTACATTACCAAGATCAATCTTCATCCCCTTTCTGCCAAAAGACACCTGTCTTTTATTAATATCAAATTTCACATCTTCATATCCTACCAACAAGGCACTATCTATTATCTTCATCCTTGTCGGAGGAGCAGTAGCTGAACCAAAATTCCACAATCCAGAAAGACTGCCAATGGTAACATCAAAAGCCCCTTCTGTAATCTTAGAATATTTTAATGATTCTTTTAATATCTCACATATTTCATAGGATACATCAACCAAAGACTTATCTGCTTGTTGATTTATTTTAGAAAGCTCACTTTTTGGATCCCGAAAGCTTGCAATCTTTTCTATTTCCTGCATCCGATTAAAAGCAGCATCTATTACTTTTTTTGCCTCTTTCTTTTCACCACCAATTACTTTGATCTCTGCAATAGTATCCATTAAGAGACAGTTATCATAGCAAACCTTTTGTTGCCCTATACAGCCAGACAAGCAGACTATTATTCCTATGATCATTAGCTGTTTCATCTTAAAGCTCCTCTGCCCGGTCGGACTGGTCGGACATGTCAAACCAGTCATAAAAGAGTCCCTTTCATTTGACTTAAATATCCTCGTAATCGAAGAATTGCCTGACTATGCAGCTGAGAAATCCTGGATTCAGTAACATTCAAAACTTTTCCAATCTCTTTTAAGGTTAATTCGTCATAATAATACAAGGAAATAATCTCTCTTTCTCTTTCTGGAATCTTATTAAGAGCATTTACAAGAATACTTTTCATATCATCTTCTTCTGCTAATCTATCAGGCCCATTTTCCTGAGGACTTTCAACCATATCCATAACCGTCACTTCATCGCTATCATCACTCAAATACCATACATCCTCTAACGAAACAAGAGTAGTAGTGTTTACCTCCTGAATAAGCTTGAAAAGCTCATCCATAGAAATACCCATTGCTTCTGCCACTTCTTTATCGGTTGCTGACCGTTCAAGTTTATATTCCAGAGAGGTGTAAACATCCTGCAATATCTTCGCTTTTTGCCGCAATGTTCGGGGTACCCAGTCAAGATGCCTGATTTCATCGATTATTGCTCCCCTGATTCTGGTTGAGGCATAGGTTCTGAACTTTGCCCCCTGATTGGCATCAAACTTTTCAATAGCATCAATCAAACCAAGAATCCCGTAAGAAAGCAAATCCTCAAAATCAACATGAGGAGGCACATTAATTGCAATCCGTCCAGCAACATATTTAACTATCGAAGAATGCATCAATATTAACTCTTCACGAATCTTTGGGTCTTTTGTTCGTTTATATTCTTGCCATAATTCTTCTTCAGTCTTCTGTACCGGCATATTTGTATCTCCTATGTTCTTGTAGTCAGAAAGTCTTGCAGTGCTGCGTCACGATTAAATGTTAGGATATAATGACTTCAATTTCCTCCGAGCATCGATGGAATATTGTCATTCCTGCGAATGCAGGGGGTGACAGAGGTGCTGCCTCCCCTGTTTCTGCCCCACCAATAAGCGACCACAAGAGGAGAGCACCTCTGGCAGGTCGCAGCTACAAAGATTCCTACACACAACAATCGATCACATCGTAGCTGCAG
>JAHIZN010000259.1 GCA_018814245.1 bacterium | reverse complement strand
TATTCCCAACCCCTTGGTAGAGTAAGTGTTATGACCTATTTAGAATTACTGTCCTTATGTCGGAGTTTCAGACACAGCATTCTAAGTTTAATCACAAAGGTACAAAGAACACAAAAAAGTAAAATATATGCAATCCGATAAATAACTTGACATAACAGTTGTAGGGACAGGAGGTAGCACCTCTGGCAGGCTTGTTCCCCTTGCATTTGCAGAGCCTGCCACTGCGAATGCACTTATCCTTACCCACATCTTTTGGGAACAGAGTGGGGACAGAATTCTGATGGGAAATGCTGCAAAGCAACAGAATTATATACCACAAAATGATTAATAATTCAACAATTCATTAATTCAGCAATTGTCAATTGCTGAATTGTTGAATTGCTGAATTAATGGTGGTTGGACTTGTGGGTAAGGATAAGGCGAATGCAGGGGTGCTGCCACCTTGTCCCTGTCCTAATCATGTTTTATTCTCTGAATAGGTACGAAGTCATATTATATAATTTGTCAAGAACTAATGTCAAGATGTGCTAATTTGCTTGTTACAACCCCCAACATCCCGCCAGCAAGGAGTATCTGTCTCTGCCGCTCAGACAGGGAGTAGTTTACAGCTATTTCCTTGTCATTTATCTTTACTGTCAGGGGAATATTTTCTGTCAATAATTTCCTGACATCTGCTATTATTACCTCATCTCCGGCATTTATTTGCTCATAATCATCATCTGATGCAAAGGTTAGCGGAATAATGCCGAAGTTTATCAGGTTTGCTGCATGTATCCTTTCAAAGGACTTTGCAAGTATTGCCTTTACCCCTAAAAACATTGGGCATATAGCCGCATGTTCACGGGATGAACCCTGACCATAGCCTATCCCGGCAACAATAATATTATGTTTACCACTATCCCTGTACGCTGTTGCCCGATTAGCAAAGCCCTCATCCTCTATCTCAAATACAAATTTTGAATACTCAGGTATGTTTGAGCGGTATTTCATTCGTGAGCCGGCAGGAATGATGTGATCAGTGGTAATCTTATCCCCAACCTTAATCGTGACTACACCCTGAATACAGTCGGGTGTTGGCGTATTATGCGGCGGCTCTCCAATGTTTGGTCCACGGTATATCTCACTTGATACAAGAGATGGTAAAATAATCATACTGTCATCTGTATAAAATCTTTCAGGCATCTGGAGTTGAGGATATTCTATACCCAGATGTCGCGGATCAGTCATCTTGCCTGTAATAGCCGCTGCCGCCGCACTTTCAGGGCTGAGTAGATATACTTGTGCATCTTTTGTTCCTGACCTGGCAAAGAAATTTCGGTTAGAGGTACGAACAGAGACAGCATTTGTTTGTGGTGATTGGCTATTACCGATACAGAAACCGCAAACAGGCTCTGTAATCCTTGCACCAGCATCTAAAAGATCAGCCAATGCCCCATTTATGGCAATATTAGAAAGCACCTGCCTTGAGCCTGGTGAGATAACAAGGCTGACATTTGGATGTTTTTTATTCACTTTTAACATTTCGGCAACAATCATCAGATCCTTGTAAGATGAATTGGTACAACTGCCAATACATATCTGATTAACGACCATACCCTCAAGCTCTTTTACTGTCTTGACATTTCCAGGGTTATGCGGACAGGCAACCATGGGCACAAGATCGTCAAGCATGATGTCAATCACCCTGTCATATTCTGCACCCTTATCAGAGGCTATCTCTACCCAATCCCCTTCCCGACCTTGCGCCTTAAGAAATTCTCGTGTTATCTCATCTGAGGGAAAAACAGAGGTTGTAATCCCGCATTCTGTGCCCATATTGGTAATGGTTGCTCTTTCAGGCACAGAAAGGGTTTTTACCCCATCCCCGTCATATTCAATCACACAGCCAACATTACTTGATGTGCCAAATATTTCTAATACCTTCAGGATTACATCCTTGGCTGAAACCCATGGCTTTAATGCCCCATTCAGGTTTATTCTGATGACCCTCGGACAGGTGAGATAAAATGGCTCACCAGCCATAGCCAATGCCACATCCAGCCCGCCGGCACCAATACCAATCATCCCTAATCCGCCGGCTGTTGGTGTGTGGCTGTCAGATCCCAGCAGTGTCTTGCCTGGCTTGCCAAATCGTTCCAAATGTACCTGATGGCAAATTCCATTCCCTGCTTGAGAAAATAAAATACCATATTTATCAGCAATACTCTTGAGATATTGATGGTCATCAGCATTCTCAAACCCTATCTGAATGGTATTGTGATCAACATAACTTACCGAAAGCTCTGTTTTAACCCGTGCCGTTCCCATTGCCTCAAACTGAAGATATGCCATGGTGCCGGTTGCATCCTGAGTCAGTGTCTGGTCTATCCTGACAGCTATCTCTTTGCCGGGTTCAAAATTACCCTCTATCAAATGCTTTTCAAAAATCTTTTGCGTAATGGTTTTAGACATATTGTTCCTCCTGTTTTTGTGATAAATTAATCCCCTTGACCCTTCCCAAACCCTATCTTCTTCTATTCCTTTGTTGGTGGAGACATCAGGCTCTTTATGGCATCAAAGACTGCCTTGAACTGTATATCATATTTGTTCTCCATTGCCTCAATCTTTTTCCTTAAATCTTCGTGAGAGGCCAATATCCTTCTGAGCTTGGTGAATGTTCGCATAATCTGGATGTTGACAAGAATAGCCCTTTCGCTATTGAGGACAGAAGAAAGCATGAGTACACCCTGTTCTGTGAAGGCATAAGGCAACTGAGAGGAATGTTTTAATGGCTTGAGGTGGTCGCAAATTGCGACCACCTCAAGCCTTTCTTCCTTTGTAAGCTGAAACATAAAATCTTCCGGAAATCTTTTTACATTCCTTTTTACTTGTTCATTAAGCCTTTTAGTAGGCACTTCATACAACTCTGCCAAGTCTCTGTCCAGCATCACCTTTTGACCCCTTATCAAAAGAATCTTTGCCTCTATCCCTTCAATTGGAACCAACTGATCCATCTTATTGTTTCCTCCTAATCAAATATGTTTGTTGACAGGATTAAAATGAGGATGGCAATAATCCCTTGATTGCATTAACATTTCTCATTGAGGCACCCTGATTTTCTTCTACAAATTTCTTGCCGGAAAGCCCTTTTTGGGACATTTCATCTGGATTTTTCAGGAGGTAAGTGATTTTATCTGATAGTTCTGAAGCAGAGGAGACCTGAATGGCTGCATCTGTGGCAATTAGCATCGATGCTGCCTCCTGATAGTTGTTTACATGTGGACCGAATAGAACCATTTTACCGAGGGCAACAGGTTCAATAATATTGTGCCCTCCCACAGGGACAAATGTTCCACCTACCACAGCTACAGATGAGACAGCATATGCCAGAAGAAGTTCTCCTATGGTATCAAGAATAATTACAGTTTTTTCTTTGCTTTCTTCCTTTCCTCTTTTTTCTCTCCTTGTTCGCAAGCTGTATGAAAGATTTCTTTTCTTGAGAGCCTTTTTGATGTATTCAATCCTTTGAAGATGTCTGGGAGCAATAATCAGCACAGCATCCGGCACCTGTTGTCTTATTTGCTGATACGCATCAAGGATTACGCACTCTTCTTTTTCTCTGATACTCCCTGCAACAATAATCGGTGACATATCTGTAATTTCAATCTCTTTCTGAAATCTTTTTATTGTCTCAAGGCTGGGAATGGTTACGCCAAGATCAAACTTGGCACTGCCAGTAACCATTATTTTTTCAGAAGGTGCACCAATAGAGCCTATTCTCTTTGCATCCAATTCTGTCTGCATACAAAACAGGTCAACCTGCTCAAGGGGTTTTTTGAATAATCCTTTAAGCCTTTGGTATCTGGAAATACTCTTCTCAGATATTCGGCCATTAACAATAATAACCTTTATCCCCTGTTTTTTTGCCTGTAAGAGTAGATTTGGCCATAGCTCTGTTTCGGTAATAACCAATATCTTTGGGTTGATTATTCGCAATGCCCTTTTTACTACGAAGGGCAAATCAAGGGGAAGATAAATCACCCCCATTGCAGATAGCTTTCTGGCAATATCTGTGCCTGTAGCCGTAATGGTTGAGATAAGGATGGAATATTCAGGAAGATTAGCCTTTAACTCCATAACCATTCTGGATATACCCATCACCTCACCCACAGACGCTGCATGAACCCAGATAATTTTTTTCCCCTTAAAAATATTTTGAGATCGTTTGAGTGAAAAGCCAAGCCTTTGAAAGGCCCCATGACGAAGATAACACAGGATGGGAATGAGAAATAGATACAAAAGCAGGTTGTATAGTAGATGCATAGTTTATTTTCCTTGTTGTAGGGGCAACCCCCTGCAGACTGTGTGAAAAACTCAAGTTCACGATAATTGCCCGTAGGGGCAAGTCCCCCCGTGCCTGCCCTCTGTCTCTACAATCTGTTGCAGCACAATCTGTCGTGTCAATCTCGCTATAGGGAAAGAGCCACAAAGGGTGTAAATATCTTAGGGAGAATAATTCAACGATAATAAGGTAAAAATGAGC
>JAHIZN010000258.1 GCA_018814245.1 bacterium | reverse complement strand
GTATGAATGCAGACATAGAGACACGATTATCGCCTCTCTACTGCTTTCCTTATCAAAATTAGATATTGTACACAAGTTAAAAAAAATTACGAGGTGATGTCTTAACAGGAATAGAGACTCATTCTTATGTCGGAGTTTCAGATCTTCACCTGGTGTACTCTGTGATACGATGTTTCACATCAATCCAGTCTGTAACCTGTGATTTTCCCTCGCGAATACGCTTTTCTCGAGCGTGTAAGACATCGGCATGCCAAGATGGTGATGGTATATCCTCTGGTGTACGACGAAGATCATCCCAAATGTCCTCTAATGTGCGAAGCTTGTCTGAAATTGTCATCTTATTGAGATGTATTGCTACAGCCATTGTTCCCTCCTTAAGTTCACCTACCAACACAGCGAGGAGAATAACCTTAGCAATCGCTTGCGTTATATTATTTCCTTTACCTTTTTCAGTTTATCCATAAAACTGTCCTTCTTAAACTTAGATCTCCATTCACGCATAATCAACCAACCACCGAAACGAATGCCGCTATTACGCCATTCCCGATGCCAGTCTTCCCAGCTTTTTTTAATATTATGTAAACAAAATATTAAGCGGGGAAAGGATAAAATAGTTATTCCAATCATAAATAGATTTCTAAACCGATAGAACTTGCCCATAATCTTTCCTGCAGCCATTTGCATGTCTTCTGGTGTCAGAGGCTCATCAGGATTAAACAAGGGAAAGTTTCCATCATAATATTCCCAGCCAATCTCTTCTAAGGGATACACCCTTCCTTGTTTCACAAGTCTTTTTCTTAATTCTGTTCCGGGTAATGGACCGGTCAGGAGAACTTGAATGGTATCTATTCTTGTCTTGTTTATAAAGCTCTTAAATTGCTTTATTCGTTCCTTGGCAGACATCCTGAAATCAACACCCTCTTTCATTGGGTATCCAAAGATGAACATCCCATGAATCAGAAAGCCAAACTTATGAAATACTCGGGTCATTTCTACCATATCTTCTGGTTTAATGTGTTTATTCATGGCTTTCAGCTCTTCTTTAATGGGGGATTCAAACCCAATTGCCACAGTCTTGATCATTGCCTCTCGCATAGCATTAAGAAGTTCAGGGTCTTTGGCCCGATCCAGCCGTATTTGGACAGTTAGATTTATTTTTTTTCGTATCTTTTTCAGATAATCCCTGAGCATGTTGCAACACCTGATGGTTTCAACCCTATCCTGACCAAAAAGGTCATCTACTACAAAGAATTCCCGTGCATTTTTGGTTTCTATAAGAAGGCTTATCTGCTCTATCAGCCGTTCTGCAGGGGCATATCGAGGCTTGCCCTTAACCATACAAAACTCACAATTTGACCCACAACCACGAATCCTGCTTACTGGATAAACATTAATCATAGCATATCTTACTAAAGAAAAATCAGGAATCGGAAATTTCTCAAAATCTGTGATCGGCTCTCTGGAAGGGGTTTGAACAACCTTATTATCCTTGAGATAGGCAATTCCCTTAATTATGGCTGGATCGGTTCGTTCTTTTATACAGGTCAACAGCTCTTTTATGTTTTCCTCGCCCTCACCAGTAATTACATAATCTATTGCCTTATTTAATCCATCAACGATATTCTCGTCTACAGAAAAATGGTATCCTCCGACAATCGTAGGCATACCCCAACCCTTATAAAGCTTAGCCAATTCATAAAGCCTGGGTACAGTACTTGTAAGCCCGCCATAAAATCCAACTACATCTGCTGGTCTTAACTGTTGAAGGTATTCGTGATCAGGCATCCCAAGGCTATTTTTAGGACCGTATCTACGGTAATTATTCTCGTCAATAATCTCTACATCCCATCCTTCCATCTCGTTAACGCTGGTAGCCACACATACCGGACCAAGGGCTGTAGTGTTTTTTGCTACATGGGAATAGATGTTAAAGGCTGGGTATGCAGGGATTATCATCCTTAGTCTGCATCTTTTTCTGGAAAATACTGTCATTGTTACCCTCACATTAAATCGTTGCAAACAATATATATTAGTAATCGTTCAGGCTATAACATTAAAAAGTGTAAGAAGGGGGATATGGAGATATGACATGAGATATGGGGATAATAATATAATCAATGCCTTAAAATCGAAGGGAAGATTACAGGGTTATCATTCCTAATGGGATAAGTTGTATTATCCTCATATTTTTCTAATTCCTATATCTCATTATCTCCTCCATAATCCCCCACATCTCCTTTTCTTACACTACCTGAACGGTTACATATTATGTTCCTACGGAACAATTCCTCTCGTCTTTCTTCTTCTCCGCGTCCTCCGCGTCTCCGCGTGAGTCATCCTCTTGCCTTCTTTCTTCCCGCTCCTTCCTGCCTACTTGCTTTCTGTCTCCTCATCTGCTTCCGGATACTCAACCCTTGAATGATACATGGTTGTAAGAAGTCTGGTTAAAACATTCCCTATTCTGGTCAACTCCTTAAGGGTGAGATCGCATTCATCGAACTCTCCATCTGTAAAATAATTATCAATAATCTTTTTTACCATTTCTTCGATTCTTACAGCCGTTGGCTTGGAGAGGCTTCTTGAGGCTGCTTCCACAGAATCAGACAACATAACAATAGCTGCCTCCTTATGCTGTGGTTTTGGACCAGGATATTTGAATTCACTCTTGCTCGCATCCTCCTGTCTTTGTTTTTGTGCCTGATAAAAGTATGTTAACAGGGTTGTCCCGTGATGCTGCTGAATGATATCAATTATCTTTGATGGCAAATGATATTCCCTGGCTATTTCCATGCCATCCTTTATGTGTGATTTTATAACAGAAGCGCTTAGGCTTGGATTTATATCTTCATGTTTATTCTCACTTATTTGGTTTTCTGCAAAGTATATTGGCCGAATTATCTTGCCAATATCATGATAATACCCTCCAACACGGCAAAGGATAGCATTGGCTTTTACCTCTGTAGCTGCCGCTTCAGCCATGTTTCCAACCAATAAACAATGATGATATGTTCCCGGTGCCTCAAGCAAGAGCTTTTTCATAAGAGGGGTATTTACATCTGAAAGCTCAAACAATTGAAAGTTGGTTGTAATATTGAACAGTTTTTCTAAGTATAAAAGCCCCACGATAGCCAGCATTGTAGATATGCCTGCATTAATCAGACAACCCCAGAAAAGGTCATGTCCAAGATTCATAACATCCTGTTTTATAATGGCATAGCCAATAATAATAATGGCATTGGCTATGGCAATAATTACCCCCAATCGCAAGATATCTCTGAGCATCCTTGATGATGAGGAAATGGTATATATGGCACTCAATCCTCCTGCCAGGAAGAAAAGAACAAATTCAAGCCTGTCGCCAATCAAAAATCCCATTAAAATACTCAGAAACAGAGTAATGAATACAGCAAACTCTTCGTTAAACAAGATGGATAGAACAATAGAGATAGCTGCCATGGGCATGGCATATATCGGCAAATCAAAACAAAGTATTGTTTTGCCCAATGCTCCTGCAATAAGAATGATTACTCCCAGCATCAATAAATTTTTGGTTGTAACTATATCAGGCTGATATTTATAAATATAACCTGTTCCTATGATAATCAGGCTATAAAGCAATATCAGAAAACCAAGCAATGTATTGGTATTGGTTGCTGTATAGTACTTGTTTAATTCTTTGAGCTTTACAGCAGATACCCTGTCTACCCTTTCCCCATCTCCAATTATTTTTTCCCCTTTTTCTACATGGATCAGTGCGGGTGAAACATTTTTTACTGTCTCTTTTATATTTTTTTCTGTAGCCTTCTGATTAAATGAAAGATTGGGCTTCAGATAATGCATCAGCAGCTCAAACATATGTTGATGAACACACTTGGAAGACAGTATTTTTGGATAAATGGAAGAAAAATAATCAATGTTATTAATCTTATCCATGAATGCAAAGGCAAAAAACTCCTCCTTGAGTATCGTTTTTTCAGACACACCAGAGGATGAAATAACCTGAAGCAGGATATTTTTAGACACAATCCCCATTATTCTTTCTTTGGAAACAGCCGTAACCCCTCGTTCAAGAGTAGCACTCAATATTCCACAAACATCGGATTCTATTTCAAAAAGTTTTGGGTATCGAATAATTGCCCGCAATGATTCATTCGATATATTCAGGTTTTCGATTTTTTCATTCACCATCAAGACTGCTTGTGATGGTTTAACTGCATCATCCTGCTTTATTTTTTCTACAATAGCAAAAAATTCAGAAACATCTTTAAGTATCGCAGGTACCACAGTAATATCAAGGGAATAAACAGGCATGGAACAAGATGCTGCCTCCTTTTGTTTCAGGGTAGTTGCATCCTTGTCCTCATAATAAAAGACATAGGGTGATTTAATATTCTTCTGGCTAAACTCCCCTTCTTTTGGGTATTGAGGCAGGATTGATGCTGGAGAAAGCAGAAATGTTAACCCAAGAAGAAATCCTAACAGCAAAAAGAATCTGCTTATCTTGAAATTATATCGTGTTTTTTGTATTATTGGAAATCCCTTAAGAAGTTTTCTTGGCATAAATACTCCGTAAAATTAAAAATTATGAATTAAAAATTAAAAATGAGGGAAGAAGAGGGGAAAAGGAAATTAAAAATTAGACTTGTTGCTAAATAAGCCCAATTTTGCTGTAAGTCTAAAATACATAATGACTTTCGACAAATTATGAGGCTTTAAGCTAACTCCTTAATTTCACAAAAGTTACCTCTGATTAACGCTTAATTCGCACCAAGTCTATTATATTCTTTCCCTTCAATTTTTAATTCATAATTCATAATTTTTAATTTTTAATTTTATAAGCCTCATATGCCTTTATCACCTCTGACACCAGCTCATGCCTGACAACATCACACTCAGTAAAATAAGCAAATTCTATACCCTGGATATTTTTTATCACAGACTGAACCTCAACCAATCCAGAGATTATCCCCTTTGGCAGATCTATTTGGGTAACATCACCTGTAATTATTGTCTTTGAATCAAAGCCAAGTCTGGTTAAAAACATTTTCATCTGTTCTGAGGTGGTATTTTGCGCCTCATCCAGGATGATGAAGGCATCGTTCAGGGTTCGACCTCGCATAAAGGCTAAAGGGGCTACCTCGATGATACCCTCAGACAAGAGATGTTGAACCCTTTCAATACCCATCATATCATAAAGGGCATCATACAATGGACGAAGATAGGGATCAATCTTTTCCTGCAGGTCTCCGGGCAAAAAACCGAGCCTTTCTCCAGCCTCTATAGCAGGACGAGTCAGGATTATTCTGAGTACTTGTTTTTTTATTAATGCAGATATAGCCATGGCAACAGCTAAATATGTTTTTCCTGTGCCAGCCGGCCCAATTCCAAAGACAATATCATTAGTCTTTATGGCTTCTATGTATCTTTTTTGTCCCAATGTTTTTGGTTTGATTATCCGTCCTCGTTCAGAGACACAGATTACCTCCTTAAACAAGTTATGTAAATTTACCTCTTGATTTTGAGAAATCATTTTAAGAGCATACTTTATCTCCGGAATACGGACAACATGCCCGAAATGCAGGATGGATATGAGGTCATCAAGCAGTTTTTTTATCATATCTACCCGTGCGTGTTCGCCATGGATGATAAGTTCTGTTCCGCGGGGGATTAGCGTTACATCCTTGAATTCTTCCCGAATTAGTCTTAGATTAGCATCCTGTTGTCCAAACAGGCTCAAAGCCTCCTCTGCATTGGCTAATATTATTATCTGTTCATACATAAATATTCCCTCCAACATGATTATTATACTATAATTATGGATAGTAGTCAAGTTATTTATATCTGCAATGGCAATGTCTCAGTTATCAGTGGTAGCCGCAGGCTCATACACCCTTGCGTAAAATAACGCAACCTAAAAGAAGGTACCACCTCTGGCAGTTGCGGCTACCAATTCCCACCGATAACTGAGGGATGATTGATTCCTGTCAAAAAAACTTGACAATACTATGTAAATGTTGTATAGTTTATTTTGATACTCGATGTTCAAGTTTTTTTGTAATTATTCTTTGTTGTGTCTGGGATAATACTTGCTCAAGGTACAGAATGTTCCTCGCCAGCAAGGGCAAGGGGTGAACATTTGTAGCTACAGAATGCCAGAGATGCTGCCCCCTTGTCCCTGCCTAATAAGCGACCACAAGGGTCGCAGCTACAATGTCTGACATGCAACAGGGGACTACTGCTGCGTCACGATTAAATGTCTGAAATATTGTCATTCCTGCGAATGCAGGAATCTCATCTGTCTGAAGCTTACCCATCAGAACAGGAGACTCCTGCAGAAGTTTACCACTGTGAATGCAGGGAGGCAGGAGTGACACATGTTTAATCCTAAATTTTAATGATGACGCAGCACTACATTGTAGCTGCAGGGCTTGTCCCTGCTTATTTTGAATTATTTTGGGACACCACCCAATTTCTGCACAGGTCAAAAAATTTGAACATCGAGCAATACGACTGTTTCTATAGGAGGAATATGATAATATCTACCTGTTTGTTTATATTTATCATTGGAGCAATGCTGGGCAGTTTTTTTAATGTCTGTATTCATAGGCTGCCGCGGGGTGAAGGGTTGATGTTTCCGGGGTCACATTGCCCTTATTGCAATAATCCTATAAAGCCATGGGAAAATATTCCCATATTGGGCTATATCTTTCTTAAGGGTAGGTGCAGCCATTGTAAGGAGAAAATATCAGGAAGATATATTGCAGTGGAAGCCCTGACCGGGATTTTATATCTTGGATTATTCTTAAGATTTGGACTCACGGTTGACTTTTTTTATTTTCTATTCTTTACCTCTGTGCTTGTTGTCATTACCTTTATTGATTTTGAGCACTTTCTTATTCTGGATAAGATTACCTATCCCTCGATGGTTATTGGATTAATAGCCTGCCTGATAAAAAGGAATTTAATTGATGGTGTGCTTGGGTTATTGGTTGGAGCAGGGATTATTTATCTGATCGTGGTTGTTTCTGCTATTGTCCTTAAAATGATAAACCATCCCTGCAAGGATGAGGGCGGAATGGGGCTTGGTGATGTGAAACTGGCCGGAGTGATGGGTGTGTTCCTTGGCTGGAAGTTTGTGTTGGTTGCTTTGTTCATGGCTTGTCTCTTTGGCTCAATCGTTGGAATGATTCTTATCCTTTCAGGATTAAAGAAGCGTACAGACTATATTCCCTTTGGTCCATACCTTGCCATGGGGTCGTTGGTGGTGGTGTTATGGGGGGAGAGGATACTGGGATGGTATGTAGGGTTGCTTGGAATTTAGGAATATGGAAAAATTTCGACCTGTGTAATTAGAACTTACCACATATTTGAACTGTTTCGACAGGCTGTTGCGGAACGGATAATCAGAGTCAACCTCATACCATATATAGTCCCTGCTGCTGAGATTAGCACAATATGATGTATGCTTCTTGTGCCGAATTCCTATTCCGTAACAGCCTATCGACTTGCAATATAGGGTGCAAAATGTCAGTGACGATGAGAAGAGAAAGAACCACAAAGGGTGAAAAAACGACAATACCCACTCCTCAGCTGAAAAGAAATATCCTGTCATAAGCAATAAAATAATATTAATATAATGAGGTAATATGAAAACAAATAAAATTGCTCTTTTTGAAGGACAGAAAATTCGCCGTCATTGGGATGATGAAAAGGAGTTGTGGTATTTTTCAGTGGTTGATGTTGTGGCGATTTTATCTAAGACAGACCGTCCAAGAAAATACTGGGATGACCTTAAAAGAAAGTTAAAACAAGAAGGTAGTCAGTTGTCCGAAAAAATCGGACAACTGAAATTTTTGGTGGTGTCCTTAAATAACTAATCTTGTGTAATAAAAGGTGATAAGAGGAGAAAACTATAATTTTTTACCACAAAGAACACAAAGAATTACACAAAGTTCACCAAGAATTAATTTACAATACCAATTGTTTTACCAGCTGTTTCGTTTTCTGTCATAATTATTTCCCTTTGTGCTCTTTGTGATCTACTTTGTGCCCTTTGTGGTTATTCTGTATGTAGTGCACCCCATTTGTCAAGACAATTTTTATTAAATTTTACGAGAGAGGTCATTTCCCTCATGGTCGTATTTTTATGCAATTATTCTCAAATTCTGCCGGGCTCATATATCCAATAGCCGAATGAATGTACGAAGTAT
>JAHIZN010000257.1 GCA_018814245.1 bacterium | reverse complement strand
TGCCCCCAAAAAACCGTCCATGTCCCTGGATAAACAACAACATCCATGTCTATAAAATACCCTTCGGTTACTGTCCCTGGTGCAGAGGGTGGTGTGTCAATATTCGGAGTAGCGGTCGCATACGAAAACTGTGATATATTCCCAACCATATCATAGGCAAAGCCAGCATAGTAATACATTGTCCCATTAGTCACCTGCGTATCCACACATATCGTCCCTGTCCCAACATAGATTAGGGTGTACCCTGTGCAGGTACCTGGAAAATTAATGGTGCTGCGAATGATCTCAACCCGGTCAAAATCAATATCCTCAGGGTTTGTCCATCCAAGCTCTACCTTACCTGTCTTGCCTGTTGCTGTAAGGCTGCCCACGCTGGCTGTCGGAGTATTATCCTTAACACTGGCACTCCCTGTGATTATCGTTGAATAGTTTGTTCCATCATAGCTAAAGGCAGCATAATAATAGGTTGTTGAATCTGTTACTGTAGCATCAACATAACTCGTTCCTGTCCCAACATAGATCACAGCTCCATCCGTGGCACTGCCAGGCAACCTATCGCTTCGTTTTACTATCTCGGTTAGTACATAATCCAGATCCACTGGATTTACCCAGGACAACCCTACCTCATGCTCCCCACCAGTTACTGTAAAACTACCCACTGCCCCGGGCGGCACAGTATCAAGCATTTTAGCCACAATATAGGTACTCACGCTGCCAATCGCTGCCTGAATTACATTGTTTGTCCCCATTATCGTCTGTGTCCCGTTCACAATCTTCCACACATTTTCATTCTCATCCAACCTAAATAATCGATAGCGTTCCACATCCTCTTTTTCATTACTATTATCCGGGTCAGGGTAGGAGATTAGCAGCATTATATTACTATTCGACTGAAGAAGATTATTGTTTCCATCAACTGCCGCCAATTGCCAAGCATTTCCCAATAATCTTTCTATGGGTGGATTTGCCTTAAGTAGATTCGTCTGTGTGGCAGCTATCTGTGTTACCCCAAATATTGTCCCGCTTGCATAGGCATTTGTCGGCACATCCACAACAGCAAGCTGTCTGTCTTCTCCTCTATACGCCACGCTTGCCGTAGCCGGTAAAACCGCTGCCTTGTTTACTACCCGTATCCCATCTGAAGACACAGAATAACTTCCCGGCAATCCTACATTATTGACTGCTCGAAAACGGTAGCAATAAACATTGCCGGATTGTTTATCCGAAAAACTTGCAGTAACATAATTCCCTCGAACACTCCCCAGCAATGTCCAGCTCCCATTATTTACCCTTTCCTCTATCTCATAACATGCTATCCCTGAATCCTCATCCTGAGCCTGAGCATTATCCCAACGCAACAAATATTTCCCATCTGTACTTATGTCAATATCAGCCTCTCTGTCAAGGGAATTTTCGGTTGGTGTACCGGGTGTAGATGGCGGGGTAATGTCTGAAATTGGAATGGCACTTGCTGTAGCAATATTTGAATAATTCACCCCATCAAAAGCGAATGCTGTATAACAATACTGCATATCCTTTACAACTATCATATCTTCATAGCTGCTTCCTGCACTATTGTATATCATAACACCATCCGTAACTGTTGCTGGATAACTATTCATCTTTCGAACAATCACTGTCCTCAAATAATCCCTGTCCATTGGATTTGTCCAAATTAAAGAAATTTTCCCATACCTGCCTGTTGCTGTAAAGCTGCCAATACTGCCGGGAGGGGTAGTGTCAACAGGGGTAATCATCAATTGCACAGAGACCGTTGCCATGGAATACTGTCCCTTTCCATTAGAGGTAAAAGCAGTATAATAACATGCTGCATATGGCAATGCCCACAAATCAACCGTCGATGTTCCTGTCCCCCTGTATATCTCTGTCCCATCTGTATGATCCAGAGAATATCCACCCATTTTTCGCAAAACAGCAACATCCTTAACTCGCAAATCAGAGGGAAACACCCAATTTAAGTATACCTCTCGATTATTCCCTGTTGTTGCTGTAAAGGTAGAAACATTACTTATGGCTGTAGCAGCAACAATGTAAGAGGAAAGGGATGTTATGTCAGCACTAATGGTATTGTTTACGGTATTTATCTGTGATTCGATTGCCTTCCAGTTATTATCAGACCATTCATATATCCGATACCCTTGCTCTGTGCTTGTCCCTGCCTCTGGATAGGAAAACGAAATCGTTAACGAGCCATTTGATGATACCGCTTGATTATCACTATTTATAGCCGCAAGTCTCTTGGCAGTAGTCAGAATATTGCCAATTGCCGGAACAGCTTTTTCTAATCCTGTGATTAATGGTGAAACATCACTAATAGTAAATGTAACCGTACCGCTAAAACAGCCATCAGGTAGATTCACCCAAACGGCATTACCATAAGAAACCGTTCCAGCAGGTGGAAATTGGGCAGCCTTGCTTACCACCATTATCCCATCTGAAGAAGCAGAAAATGTACCCCATTGTCCAGCCTCATCCCTGGCTCGCAAGCGATAGAAATAGGTATTGCCCACTAATCGACCATGCAGGCTATAATTATTTATTTGAGGCGAGATACCCGCGGCTATGGTTATCCATGTACCACCTGCTGCAGACATTTCCTGAAGCTCATAACCGGTCACCCATGAATTAGCCGAATGCTCCCAGTTCACAGAAAAATTCCCATTAAGGCTAACATCCACATCCGGTGTGCCCTCTGTAGGTGTACCCATGACAGCTGGTTGAACAGACATTGTCCCTGCTTCATATGCCCCTAAGTCTGGTGCAATCCCGGCATAGGGCAAACCAGTATCTGTTCCGGCATCTATACAATGGCTGCTGTCGATAAGGTGAAAATCAGGAGAGAATTGATCGTCTGGATTAATAAAGCCAGCACTTATTCCAATCACAGAAGAGGTTGCCTGAGTCGGTACCCCTTCATACAGGTTAAAAAATCCATTGTGGCTTATATCCATTTTTGTAACATTTGAGGTAAAGGTTGCTGCATATCCTGTATCAAATATATTATTCTTAACCACAAGATTATTCACAAATTTGTCTATTCCGCAGACAATGCTATAACCATTGCTGTTATAAACCGTATTATTATAAATTGTTACATCGCTTGCACCATTTATACATATCCCCTGTCCACCGTGTAACCGATCTGCCCCAATAATATTATAGATTAAGTTGTTG
This sequence comes from bacterium, assembly GCA_018814245.1. Taxonomy (GTDB): domain Bacteria; phylum UBA9089; class CG2-30-40-21; order CG2-30-40-21; family CG2-30-40-21; genus CG2-30-40-21. The sequence continues at coordinate 9,950 of JAHIZN010000257.1, read as the reverse complement.
CGAATAAGAACATTTGTCGGAGCACCATCTGTTGTAGAATTAACCCTGATCCCGCCCTCTGAATCATAAACCACATTCTTTTCTATCAGGATACTGGGCATGAATCCATGAACAACCACAGCCGTACCCTCAGACTCAAGGGTATCACGAAAGCCATGACATCTGTTTCCTCGAAAAATCGTTCCCATATTGCCCTTAATATCAATGGCATTCTCACTCTTTCCGCCCAAAGTAGTATAAAGGTGATTATTCTCAATTAGTGTTTGCTCTGCCTTTCCATATATAATCTGGATACAATCACCGGTACAATCATATATCTCATTGTTACGAAAAACATTATCCTTGCCATCCATTAATACAATTCCGTGGCAATCCATACCATACTTGAAGAAATTATATATCTTACAATCCTCAACCAGAACATTATCTGCCCAAACAATATCCATCCCATCTGCCTGACCATTTCGAATGGTACAAGAAGAAAAGGTAATATTTGATGGCTTCCTGCCATTTTCTGTACTCCCGATACGGATACAATCATCAGACACACTGTTTTGATCAAACAAAATATCCTTAAATGCCCAGTAGCTGCCATTCCAGAGCTTCATATTCATCAGGAACCCGGTACCATCATTCCTGAGCATCACCCTTTCACCCGGATAAGCCTGAACCATAATAGCCGCGGTACTGCTTCCGCTCTGACAGGCAGAAAAATCAAGGGGTGAGGTTATCGGGTATATCCTGCCATCCCCAAAGGCATCCCCACGAATATTCAAGATATCGTTTGCCTCAAGATGATTAACACCTGTCTGAATATCCTTCCATGGACGGTCAATAGAACCATTGCCATCTACTGCAACAGAGTTATCAACATGGTAATTCGCTGCAGCACAAATTACCGGCATTAACAATAAAATGCCTGCCAATTTCATTACATTCCTAATATGCTTCATATTTCAACCTTTCATTAAAAAATCATGCTATCATAATATAACACATTTTTAGCCATTCGTCAATCTAAATTCACGAATTTGTGACAAGACACTTGAACAACATCTTCAAATAGGATATTTTCATTTTACTGCAACACGATACGAAAAATGATTGACTTATTTCGTGATTTGGTATATAATTGTCAGAATACAGTAGGGGCAGACCTGTGTGTCTGCCCTGATAAGCAGGAGTCAGGAGTTTGGACAAGATAATTATCAAGGGTATTGATTTTTATGGTTTTCACGGCGTAAGCCAGGCTGAACAAGAGTTGGGTCAAAGATTTATTGTAGATATTGAGCTGGAATTGCCGCTGAATAAGGCTGGCAAAAGCGATCAATTAACAGATACTGTCAATTATTGTGAGATTTACAGCCTGATAAAAGAAAAGGGACAGCAAAGAAGATACGCCTTGCTTGAGGCTCTGGCTTCTGATATGGCTGAGTCTATTCTGAAAGGGTTTGCCTTGATAGAAAGGGTGAGCGTATGCATAAAAAAACCACATGCACCCATTGGTGGCGTAATTGAATATGTTGAGATACGGATAAGCAGGGACAAATGAATTGCGTCTTGAATCTCGAATTGCGAATTGCGAATTGCGAATTTGAAGAAATAGGGCAGAATTGCGAATCGCGAATTTGAAGAAATGAAACAGATTCGCGATTCGAGATTCGCAATTTGAGATTAACAAAGGAATTTGAAACAATGGCTATAGCCTACATCTCTTTTGGCTCAAACATTGGTAACAGGATAGGGCATATTGAGACAGCCCTGAGAATTATCAGGACAAATCCTTGCGTACAACCATCGATGCAAATATCATCATATTATGAAACAGAACCTATTGGATATACAAATCAACCCAAATTTATTAATGGTGCAGCAAAAATAGGCACAACCTTTTCTTGCGAGGATCTATTAAAATTTCTCCAGAGTGTAGAATGTCTGTTGGGCAGAGAAAGAACAATCCGCTGGGGTCCAAGAAACATTGATCTGGACATCTTGCTTTATGATGATGCCTGCATTTCACAACCAAACCTGCAGGTGCCGCATCCAGAGATGCACACCAGAGCATTTGTCATGGTACCATTAAGCGAGATTGCACCAGAGATAACACATCCAATCTTGGGAAAAACTATTCGTGAGCTGGCAGAGGAAGTATCTGAGGTGTTGCATTAATGATAACTACAACAAATCTACTGCAAATGAAAAAGACTGGACAAAAGATCACCATGCTTACTGCCTATGATTATTCTATTGCCAGTATTCTGGACGAGGCAAAGGTAGATGTGATCTTAGTCGGTGATTCCCTGGGCATGGTTATGCTGGGTTACAAGGATACTATACCAGTAACCATGGATGAGATGGTTCACCATGCCAAGGCTGTAGTGCGGGCGTGCAATCACGCCCTGATTATAGCTGACATGCCCTTTCTTTCTTATAAGGTAGAGATTCGGGATGCTGTGTATAACGCCGGCAGATTGATTAAAGAAGGGGGGGCTGCGGGTGTAAAGGTAGAGGGAGGAGCAGAAATAATAGATATTGTTTCTGCCATAATAAAGGCTGATATCCCTGTTATGGGACATATTGGCTTGACCCCTCAAGCCGTTAATCAAATGGGTGGTTATAAGGTTCAAGGAAAGGATTCAAAGACTGCTCAAAAAATTTTCTACGATGCTCAATGCTTGGCTGATACAGGTGTCTCTGGCTTGGTCTTGGAATGTATCCCCTGTAAATTGGCTGAAGAGATTACCCATACCCTGCCCAATACCCCGACCATTGGTATTGGAGCAGGACCTCATTGCGATGGACAGGTTTTGGTTAGCCATGATTTATTGGGGCTTTATAACAGAAAACCACCCAGATTTGTAAGAAAATATGCTGATTTGACAAGTATTATTACCACAGCAGTAGAAAAATTCAGCAAGGATGTCAAGGAACAAAATTTTCCTGACCTCAAGGAGAGTTATGAATAAATCAATACCTGTCATTCGTGTTAATTCTTGGTTGGGTTAAAAAAATGGAGGGCACTCATGGACACATTGAGATGATACTTTAACTGATACTGTAACATCATTGCCAACTGGATGTTAGCGAATAAATCGAATATATTCAGGAAAATTTAATATTAATGAAGATGATAAAAAATTGAATACTCAGGAAAAGACACTTGCTCGGCGTTTTTTTAAAAGTAAAATTTTAGAAGCTGATGGGCAGGCATTTGAAGATATATTTACTGCAATTATGAATTATGCAGAAGCAGGCTTTCAGTCTATCAAGCCATGGGGAAACATTGGCGATAGAAAGAATGATGGATATATAAGAACTAAGGGCATATTTTATCAGGTATATGCTCCTGAAGATATTCGGAAGTCTTATACAGATATGGTCAACAAGTTGAAAACTGATTTTGACGGCTTAAAGTCTCAGTGGAATCCTGTAAATGAGTTTTACTTTGTTGTTAATGATAAATATAAAGGTGTAAATGCTGATTCCGAGCAAGCAATTCAAGAGATAAAAGAAAAGTATAATTTGAATGATGCCGGATTCTTAACTGCAAAAGATATGGAGAATATCCTTTTTACACTTGACGATGATCAAATATTTTTGATAGCTGGAAATATCCCTGATCCTGCCGCTATTAAGCAATTAGATTATTCAATTCTGAATGAAATAATTGGGTATATAATGAAATTACCTTTGAACAAAGGTGATATGGCTAAAGTAATTTTACCAGATGTGGATGAAAAAATAAAATTTAACAATTTATCAGAACCAGTTGCTCATTTGCTTAACAACGGTTATTTTTTATTACATTTCCTAAATGAGTATCTGTCTGATAACAGTGATTTTCTTGCTGATTCTTTGCGGGATAAAATGAATGAAATTTATACCCAGGAAAAGAATGAAAATAATGGGGATGATTTATTTTGGGCTATAGTAAATTGTGCGAGCCCAAAGGCGGAGCAAATATATCAGACATCGGTTATTGTTATAATGTCAAAATATTTCGAGACTTGTGATATTTTTGAAGAACCTCTAAGAGAGGAGATAAAATGATAATTCCAACAAAGCATACCAATTTTTCAGAATCTTTGCTTGGTTTTGGCGGTTATATTTTGACTCAATTAGAATCTCCAGCATCTGTCGATGAGTTATGGAAACAATATCAAATTGATCATAAAAACAAAATATATTTCGCAAAACATAGTTTTGATAATTTATTGCTTACTATAGTTTTTCTCTATTCAATAGGTGTAGTTAATGAACGAAACGGAGTGATAGCAAAATGCGGTTAATAAAGGTTTACTCCAACCAGACAAGTTTCAAGACTGTTGAATTTAACAGGACAGGACTTAGCTTTGTTGTCGCAAAACAGAAAAATCCTGAAGCGAGTGAAAAAGGGAAAACCTATAATGGAGTTGGAAAATCTTTATTGGTGCGTATTATCCATTTTTGTCTTGGAGCGGGTAAAGACGATTATACAACATTTTGTGAAAAACTAAATGGTTGGGAATTTTCGGTTGATTTTGAGATAGGCTGCAATAAATTCACAGCCTCAAGAAGCACTGCGGATTCAGAGAAAATATTTTTAAATAATGAGAAATTATCTGTAAGTCAATTCAATAAAAAAATGGGTACGATGTGTTTTGATATTCCTGAGGATGTTTCTTTTTTATCCTTCCGTTCCCTGATTCCTTTTTTTATACGACCTAAAAAGGAATCATATGTTGATTATCGTAAGTCGGGAAAAACCGGTAGTGACTATCAGGCATATCTCTACAATGCTTTTTTGTTGGGACTTGATGTCGTTCTCGCACAAAAAAAATATAATATCAGAAAAGAACAGGAGCGAATAAAAAAGTTAGAAAAAAATTTCAAAAAGGATTCATTATTAAAAGATTTTTTTACCGGAAATAAAGATGTTGTTTTAACTATTATTGATCTTGAAGAGCGAATAAAAAGGCTTGAGGATGATTTAAGTATTTTCAAAGTAGCAGAGGATTACGGTGAAGTTCAGATTGAGGCAGATAAAATAGAAAAGGAGTTATTTGCACTAAACAACAGTGTTATATTGCTGCAAAACAATGTAGAAAATATCAGTAAAGGACTGAAGTTTTCCCCTGACATGGATAAAGAGAATCTTAAAACTATCTATCGTGAATCAAATATCCATTTTTCAGGAAATATGACCAAGACATTAGATGATCTGGAAAACTTTTACGAAAGGTTAATTTTCAACCGTAAAAGGAGACTGCTTGAACAACAAAACAAACTGAAATTAGAACAACAAAATAAAAAATCCAGCGTGGAACGATTGCAGAAAGAGCTTGATAAATTAATGGAATATCTCGGAGAACATCAGGCTCTTGATATTTTTATCAGTCTCAGTAATAAACTCGCTGAATTAAAAGCAGAGAGTGATAATCTTAAAAAATATCAGGAGCTTCAATCAAAATACAAAACGAAAGAGAGGCAGGCTGAAAAAAGTTTGTTGGAGCTTTCCGAAGTCACTGAAAACTACTTGAAAGAAATCGAATCTGATACTGCTGAACTGCGAAACTATTTCAGAAGTCTTTCAAAAATATTTTACCCGGACAGTGTTGCAGGACTCACCATTGAGAATAATGATGGAGAGAATCAGTTGCGTTTTAATATTGATGCTAAAATCGAATCTGATGCTTCTGATGGTATCAACAATGTTAAAATCTTTTGTTATGATTTAACAATATTATTTAAAGGTCATAACCACAGGATCAACTTTATTTTTTATGATAGCAGGATTTTTGACGGAACTGATGAAAGACAAAAGGCAGATATGTTTAAGACTGTTTATCATAAGTTTACAGACATAGATAAGCAATATATTGCAACAGTAAATCAAAATCAGCTTGATGAAATTAAAAAGCATATAACTGATGAAGAATATAAAAATATAATTACTCAAAACACTGTATTAACACTTACAGATGAATCAGATTCTGAAAAATTGCTGGGGATCAAGATAGATTTGGGAGAAAACTGACAGACAAGACGGATTGGTGCACCAAATGCAAATTATCTCAAAGATTAAAACCATGCAGGAAAAAGCTGATTCCTTGAGGCTTGAAAATAAAAGAATAGGGTTTGTGCCAACAATGGGGGCACTTCATCAGGGGCATCTTTCCTTGATAAAGGCTGCACGAGAGGAAAATGACATCCTGATTGTCAGCATCTTTGTTAATCCTATTCAGTTTTCACCTAATGAGGATTACAAGATGTATCCGAGGACCATGGAAGAGGACGAAAAATTATGCAGGCAAATGGATGTTGACATCATCTTTCACCCTGAAACAACAGAGATGTACCCTGAACAGCTTTTAACCACAGTAAATGTTTCCGAAATTACCTCTGGACTATGCGGCTCGTTCAGACCTGTCCATTTCCAAGGGGTAACAACCGTGGTTACAAAGCTCTTTAATGCTGTTAAACCACATGTTGCCTATTTTGGACAAAAGGATTATCAACAGGCAATTGTTATAAAAAAAATGACGCAGGACCTGAATTTTGATATAAAGATACAGATCTTGCCCACTGTTCGGGAAGAAGCTGACAGGGGTCTTGCCTTAAGCTCCCGCAATGCCTTTCTTAATCCAGAGGAAAGGGCTCAGGCAGGTATCCTCTTTCAGACACTTCAGATTGCAAAAAAGATGCTGGATGATGGAGAAAGGGATGGGAATAGGCTGGCTTGCTGGATGAAAGAGAATATCAAGAATGCTCCTCTGGCTTTGATTGAATATGCAGAGGTTTGCGATACAAAAACACTGAAGCCATTGCCGCAGATAGAGATGAGTGTTTTGCTTGCATTATCCGTAAGGGTAGGGAAAACAAGGCTGATAGATAATATGATTTGGGAGTCAGAAGTAGGGGCAGACCTATGTGTCTGCCCTAACCTATGTGTCTGCCCTAACTTATGTGTCTGCCCTGCCCAGCATGTCTACTCTGATAAACAGGAGCAGGACAGATGCGGGTCTTAGGCATAGATACATCTACAAAGGCAGGCAGTGTTGCCCTGATTCAGTCAGTAGGGGCAGACATATGTGTCTGCCCTGACCTATGTGTCTGCCCTACTCCCTGTGTCTGTATTATTCTTGCTGAGTATACCCATGAGCATTCAAGAGATAGCATCTCTGACAGCTGGCTGATTTCAGCCATTGATCGTCTCCTGCAGGATGAGAATAAGATTGATGGGATTGCTGTAGTCATAGGACCTGGAGGATTTACCGGAGTAAGGGTTGGAGTTTCTACTGCTAAAGGGCTTGGATATGCCCTGGGGGTTCAGATTGCCGGGGTCATAAGCCTTGATGCCCTGGCAGCAAATATCCCTGATGGGTTTGTTTGCCCCATAATGGATGCCATGAGGGGAGAGGTGTATGCTGCCTTTTATGAGGATGGAAAGCGAATAAGCGAATATATGCTTATCAAACCAGAGGATCTGGCTCAAAGGATAACCTTGCCTGTAACATTTCTTGGAGATGGGGTAAGGCTGTGGGAAGAATTCTTTATCAAAAGACTTCCGGGAATGGTTTCATTTGCTCCAGAACACAACTCATACATCAAAGCAGCTACCGTAGCCAGTATGGGCATGAAAATGCTGCTGGAGGGTAAAGGGAAACAGCCAGGGGAGATTGTACCGCTTTATTTGCGGGTATCAAATGCAGAAGAACGGTGTAAGTGATGGATCAAGGAGAATTTTCTTCAAGTCTTTCAAGCTGGAAGCTTGAGCTACGGTTTTCACTCATGACTATGGATGATATTCCACAGATAGCTGCCCTTGAAAAGATGTGTTTTTCAATGCCGTGGTCAGAAAGATTGTTTATTAATGAATTGGAAAATAATAATTCATACTTTCTAACGATAAAGATAAGGAATGAGTTAATTGGATATGCAGGGTTCTGGCTGATAGTAGATGAGGCTCATATTGTTAATTTAGCGGTTCATCCAGAATTCAGACGACAGGGAATGGGCGGGATGCTGTTAAAAAACATCCTTGACATGGCAAAACAAAAGGGTGCACTCAAGGCAACTCTGGAGGTAAGGGAAACAAATACCCCTGCCAATCTTCTCTATGAAAGGCTTGGATTTGTGTGCGTAGCCTTGCGAAAGGGATATTATGCAGATACAAAAGAACATGCTGTGATAATGTGGGCGGATTTGTAAGGGGATATGGAGATAGGAGATAACAGAGAGATAGGGAGAATAATTGCAACAAACAAGGGAGTAATTGAGACTGACAAGGGTTGTATCGATGGATTATACACCCTTTGTGGTGATTTCTAATCGTACAGGTGGCTATCTTCTCCGTGTCTCTGTGCCTCTGTGGTGAATTTCTGACTTGCTACAGGTTGAAATTTTTCATGCATCCATGTTTCTGCGGTGAATGTTTACAAGATGAGGTTATTATGGTTACTGTAAGATTTGCTCCCAGTCCAACAGGGTATCTTCATGTTGGCGGGGCAAGAACAGCTTTATTTAATTGGTTATACGCCAGAAATACTGGTGGTAAATTTATCCTTCGCATAGAGGATACAGATGTTAAAAGGTCAACGCAAGCTGCCGCACAGGCAATCTTAGATGGCATGAAGTGGCTTGGGCTTGATTGGGATGAGGGTCCATATTTTCAACAGGCAAGGCTGCACATATATCAGGAGTATGCTCAAAAATTAGTCGATGAAGACAAGGCTTATTATTGCACCTGTAGTGTGGATGAATTGGATGAACAGAAAAAACAGGCAATGAATATAGGAAGGGCAGCCGGATATGATGGAAGGTGTCGAAATAAGGGTGAAAAACAAGGTGTTCTGCGGCTTAAAATACCTGAAGGAAACACGATTTTTCATGACCTGTTTCGGGATAGGTTTGAGTTTGATAATTCCCTTATCGGTGATTTTATTCTAGTTCGCTCTGACGGTACGCCTACATATAATTTTACCTGTGCTGTTGATGACGGCTTAATGGACATAACCCATGTCATCAGGGGAGATGACCATATCCCTAATACTCCCAAACAGTTGCTGATATTTTCTGCCCTTGGATTTAATCCGCCAAGGTTTGGACATTTGCCATTAATCCTGGGGACAGATAAATCACCACTCAGCAAAAGACATGGGGCAGTATCTGTTATGGCTTATCAGGAACAAGGCTTCCTGCCAGAGGCAATGGTGAATTATTTAGCCCTTTTAGGCTGGTCAACGACTGACAGTCAACAGCTTTTTTCTAAGGAGGAGCTGATTAAAAAGTTTTCCCTTAAACGAATTGTCAAAAATCCTGCTGTTTTTGATATGGAAAAATTGCAGTGGATGAATGGTGTTTATATCAAGCAGGCAAATCCAAAGGAATTGGCAAGTATTGTTCAAAACTGCTTGCCACAGAGAGCACAAAGGGAAGAAAAAATTCCTGTGGAGGAAATAATCAAGCTTTATCAGGGAAGAATACGGGTATTGCCGGAGATATATGAATTTGGCGACTTCTTCTTTTCCTCTAAGATACACATACCAGAAGAGATATGCCATGAGATTTTATCTAAGGATGGGGTAAAGGAAATCCTGACAGAGACAAAAAGGGTGCTGGAGACACTTAAGATGTTTGATCACAGTACTATTGAAGAAGCCATACGAACAATGGCTGAAAGATTGGGGATAAAGGCAGGGGATATTATTCATCCCCTGCGGGTTGTCCTGACCGGAAAAAAGGTTTCACCAGGGATATTTGAGGTAGCTGCCCTGCTGGGACAGGAAAGGGTTGTACAGCGAATATCTGATGGTTTTGTGCTGCTTCAAACGGAATCATAATTTCCTTCAATTTAAGTTAGCGATTTGGGAGCTTGTTAGCTAATAGCTATTGCAACAAAAAGGGAAAGAGCCACAAAGGGTGTATATCTTAGGAAACATGGTTGTATCTATGAAGTTACACCCTTTGTG
>JAHIZN010000256.1 GCA_018814245.1 bacterium | reverse complement strand
GATGTGTATCTGTTTCGTTACCGGGCGTTTGCCGGGGTGTTTGGGGTTGAGGATACGGAAACCGCAGTCTCTATGGGGAATACGGGGGTTTTACTCAAAGAATATGGAGATAGTTTTTCCATAGGGCTTACGCAGTTTAGTGCAATGGGCTATGTTGTAATTGTTATTGCTACTTCTTTTCTGCTGGCATTTCTTCTATCAAAACTCAGTGATCGGTGGGAATTATTCATTAATGCGTTTGCCAGTCTCTTTATTTGGGACGAATCAAATCCACAACAGGCGACTACGCAAACACACACTGATTCTACATCTGAAGATATTTCGGCAGAGCAAAGTCAAGGTACTGAAGAAACTACCCATGAGGCTGGTGTCCCTATCCCATTGGGAGAGGTCTCCGGTGAGGATTCCTCAAGTATTACCGCAATGCAGCAGACACGGTTTAATATGGATGAAGAGGTAGAAATCATCGGTGATAGTAATAACAGGCGGATAAAAAAGTCTCAAGCCATAAAAGACAATAATAGGTTTTATGTGGACAGCGAGGGTAAGGTTTGGGACAGAGGATATTATGATAGCATTTTGTGAAAATTCCATAGAAAAGGAGGTCGCATAATGAGAAAGGTTTTGAGTATATTTTTTTTAGTAGTGGTGGTTATGTCTTTTGCTCCTTATGCATTTGCAGAAAAACAGAAGGCATTTAACCGGATAGTCGTGGTCATAGATTCCAGTGGTAGTTTCAAGGGACATCAATATGAGGCAATAAAGAAGGTCGGAGGACTCCTTAAAAAAATAGGAGAGAAGAAGGAACGGCGATACGAGGCTATAGATGAGATATATATCGTAAGCCTCGATGCCAGATCAGAGGTAATATGGGCAGGAAACAGACAACAACTTGACCAGTTGACAGAGAAGCTGATTGCGGAACTTTTCGGGAAACGAGAAGGATGTCTCTATGCTACAGATATAGCCGGAGCGTTCAATCTTGCTGCTCATAAGTTGGATAGAGAGCCGATGCCCACTGATAAGTGGCTTTTTGTTTTTAGTGACCTTATAGATGAGCCGCCTCTGCCGGGTAATAAAAGTCAACCACCAGAAAATCCATCACCACCTTCCTCGCAAATAAGGTGGGATAGGCTGGCGGATACCTCTATAAGTATATTTTGGACACCTGACCAGCAAATTATGGTTTGGGAGGATACTCTCACAGGTAAGGGGCTTTCTCTTAAGTTCTATGATGAGGCGGAGGCCTTGAATATTGAACTTGCACCACCACCTAAGGCACGCAAGGAGATGACCAAAGAAGAAAGGATAGTGGCAAAGGAACGAATACGAGATGGGATAGACATAGCTAAGGCTATGGGGATAAAGATGCTTTGTGGATTAGCAATATTTATTATTGCTGTCATTCTACTTGCCGTCGCAGGCAATTATTTTGCTCGCCACCATTCTAATTCGGGAAGGAGATAAAATAATGTGGAATAATAATCTGGCTTTCAAGGAAGAGTTGAGTAGGGTTATTACATCTGCCGGTAATCACAGGTGTATTCGTGCAGTGTTAGTTGCCACTCGTGATAGAGAGTATGCAATGAACCTTGTAAAAGAAATTACGGTTTATTGCAAACAACACCTTTATCACTTTACTGTTGCCTGCAGGCGAAGGTATAGGACAGACCATCTTTCTTTTGAGACTTCTGGAGTAGGCTCTCAGGATCCGGCAGAACTTCTTCGTCGGGTAATGGAAATAAAAGGTGGTGGGGTCATTATAATTGAGGATTTAGCTCCTTGTCTTAAAGACCAGACTGGCGATAGAAATGCCCGCGTCCAGTTAAGTCTAATGCTCTCAAGTGATACAATAATTGATGAAGGAATAGTTCTGGTGTTTATCGAACCACCAGAATCCGAATCTTTATTGCCAGGTATCCTTGATGACCAGTTTAACAAGATAGATGTTCCTATGCCCAGGGTAAATGAACTTGAAACCATTGCCAGTAAAGAGATTGCCGTTGCATCTCATAAAAATGGGAAGAAAATAGATGTTACAAATATAAAGGTATGGGGCAGAAGATTAGCCGATGGTCTTGTAGGACTTACGCATACCGGGGCAAGAAATGCCCTCCGGGATGTATTATCAAAGAACCCAGCAGATTTTGAGCTGGCAGAAAAGACACTCATTGAGAGGAAAGCAAACCAGTTATCAAGAGAACTTTCTATGAATATCCTTAACAACTCTAATGCAGAGATCCCAATAGGATTAGATTGCCTGTATGAGTATCTATCGATTAATAAAGAAATAATTGGGGTATCAAGACCTGACCGAGCAAAAGGAATATTGTTATTAGGGCCTCCTGGAACTGGGAAAACAATGCTGGCAAAGGCAATAGGTAAAATCGTCAACCTTCCGGTGGTTGAATTCAGGATATCTGCTCTGATGAATTCTTTGCTTGGCGAGACTGAAAGGAGATTTGAACAGGCATTTGCTGTATTTGATGCTATGGCACCTGTGGTTATATTTATCGATGAGATTGAGAAGGCTTTTGGGGAGCAAGGGGGTGAGAATGATGGTGGAACGATGATGAGGTGTACTGGCAGGTTGCTTACATGGCTGTCTGATTCTCCATCCCCAAATTTTATCGTTGCTACGGCTAATAATGTTAAACGAATGGGTGAGATAGGTATGACGATGACCAGGCGAGGCAGGTTTGACCGAGCATTTCTTGTAGATGTCCCTTCACGAAAGGCAAGGATAGATATGCTTACTAACTGGCTTAAGCCACATATAAAGGATATGGATGAGGTAGCTCAAAGACTCTCTGAGAAGACTGAGCATTTCTCAGGGGCTGATCTTAAAGGTGTGGTAGATGATGCCAGAAGTAGGGCAAGATATATGAAGGAATCACTCGGTCTTAAACACCTTGAATGTGAAGTAGAAAGAAACCGATTAAGAGTAGAAGCCATTTATGGTGAATTCAGGAAATTAAGGGATTTTGCAAGACTCTTTGCTGAACCAGCAGGTTATGAAGGAGAATAGGAGGCAATGCTATGTCAACAGAGGCTAAAATCAGCCCGTATGAAGAGAATAAAGATAAGAAACAGGATACAAGTATTACTGATCTTATAAAACTTGTGGCTACAAGTTGCAGGCTTGATGAAAAACAAAGGGAATTTCTTGCCAAGTATAAAGAGGAAGAGCGTAAAGAAAGGTCAAGGCTAAAAATACCTGAAAAATCTGAGATTATACAGATGCCTCTCAAACTTCATAGTTCTGAAACATTGGTTCAGTCTGTGGCTAATCTTGGATTCAAGCTTCAGCCTGTTAAAACACCAAAAGTGCCCCTCCATAGTCAGTCGGGCATAACCCTTTCCAGACCATCAGGTGAAACCATCACCTTTAGAAAGGCAGAGACTGGAAGGCTTGTCATTGAAGCAAGCAATGTTTCTACTATCCATGAGATAGTTCAGAGGCATACGATAGACCAAGCGATAAATCATCTAAAGAAACAATGTCAGTCTGTGGAAGTCAAAAAGGGGACTAATGGTTATATTATCGTGGCTCAAGAGGGAACCCATGGGCAGAAGGATGGCACAGCCAGGATAACTACCCATATCTTAAAAAATGGGGTGGCAACAGTGGATGTCTCAAATATCAAAGGTAGACGGTGCGAGGAGATTATCAAAGGATTGTCTGGGGCAATAGGTGGAGAGTGCATAGAGGTAAGGAAAAAGAGTGAGTATTTCCAATTACCCACAGAAGAAAAGGAGAGAGTCTATGTTTAGATATAGCCGTAAGTTAAGGGTATCAACAAATGGAGTGCTTCAAATCGTAGACCCTGATATTGGTGATTTATCATTCTTACAGTCTATTGATCCTGATTACAGAATAAAGACAGCACTATTGCCTGGTTTTACAACCCCAAGATTCCTTCTTGCCATGGTAAAAAAGACTCCTTTGTTGAAAGAGAAACTTCCTTATATGACGAAGGATGCTTTAGAAGAGATTCATGAAAAAATACTAAAGGAAATAACGAAAGCAGATAGCCAAACCCTCACAAATGATGATGCCTCACTCCTTGATATAAAGATAGAACTTGCTCGGAGAGAATTGATGAAATGCGAATCGAATTATGTGGCAGAAGATGTGGTGTAAACCGTTTTGAGGGCGAGATAGGATTCTGTGGCTTGGGGATTGACGCTTATGTTGGTGGGATGTTCATTCATATATCTGAAGAACCTCCGATCAACCCATCCTTATTAATTGAACTGTGTGGTTGTGGGATGAGATGCAAGTTTTGTCAGAAGGCTGAATTAAGAGATGGGGTTGTGAATCCAAAAATATTGCTGGATAGGAATCTCTGGAAAATAATTGATACGACAGGTGCCAGGAGTTTAAGTTTTATAGGCGGCAATCCTGATGAATCACTTCTCGCAATACTCCGATTTCTTGATACCGCGCCTATGGATTTTCCACTTCCTATTGTCTGGAATTGTCATGGCTATGGCAACAGAATTGTCTACAGGATACTGGAAGGTATAGTTGATGCCTATATCCCTGATGTTAAATACGGGAATGATAATTGTGCTAAAAAATGGTCGCAAATTTATGGTTATGCTGAAATAGCTAAGAGATGTATAGATGAGATAACCCGTCAGGGTGTGCCAATTTATGTGAGGATTCTTGTTCTGCCAGGGCATAATGAATGTTGTCATATTCCTACAATTCATTGGTTAAAAGAATATCACGACAGGATTATTATTAACATTATGGATCAATACAGCCCAGATTTCATAATAACAAAGACCGATAGACAAATGGCAAACCACCCAAAACCAGAAGATATCCAAACTATTATAAAAGAAACAAGGCAATGTGGATTGATACAAATGGCGCTGATTTAATCAACAGACATTCTTCAACGATTGTATCACTCCTGAGGGTACTAACCCAACTTCGTGACAAACCTCCCACAAAATGCTATTTCTCGCCACCCCTACCTGTCGACAGGCTGTTACGGAATAGGCATTCGATAGGAGAAGCATGCAGCATGTTGTGTTAATCTCACCAACAGACACTATATGTAGTATGGTGTTGCCGTTGCTTATCAGTTCCGTAACAGCCTGTCGAGTGTTACCAATTAAATACCCACCACAACACCCAGCTTAAGAACATAAATGTCAGAACGCCTATCAAAATACCTACAATCAATGAAGGCAATGTCTGTCTGGATGATCTTATTCGTGAAGAGGTTGCAACTACTGTTTCTCCTTGTATCCCCTGCTCCAGAGAAATAATTACCTTTGAATGGGACATATCCATATCAAATATTTCTTCTATCTTACCTTCAATCAGATTGCCTTTTTTTAGACGAATTTTATCGCGGATATGCTTTATTTCTGTAAGATCTATTATCTTACAAGTAACCCAATCACCAACCTTTAATTTTGAAGCAAGCACCCCGGCAATAGGATCAGCAATCATTCTTATCTTTAACCTTGCTATTACCGGTGGTTTAGCAATCTCTTCAATCTCAAGTGGTAAGGTTGGTGAAGAAGGCTTTTCTTTTTCACGCTTTTTTTCCTTTTTCTTTTCCTTTTTTGTTTCATTCTTTGGCAGAGACTCAAAGGGGATGGTTGCAATTGGTCTTTTTTCCTTTACAGAATTATCCTTAATCATAACAATCCCTGCTGGTTCTTCAAATGGAAGGCTTTCTATCTTTCCACTGGAATGAGAGGCAAAGGTTATATATGGATATTCCTCTTTGACTACAAAGGTAGAGTTTCTTATGGTTATTCTTGTTCCGGGATGGACAACCTTATAGACACAAACCTTTCCATGCCTTGTCTGTAGAATATCACTCTCTAAGGTAGGCAAAGACATACTCATAGTATATATTTTTTCCTTGAGCATATTCTTTGCTTCGATATGTTGGACAAGCAATCGTTCCTTTTCTTCAGGAAAGTCATCACCTAATTTTTTCTTTAGATTCAGAAGAAATTTTATTCCCTGTTCTATCCCATGAAATCTTTCCTCATCATCAGCCAACTCTTGTTTAAGCCGATATATTTCCTCGCGGATAAGCGGCAAGGCTCCTACCTCAATCTCTGTCTTTGCCTCGGTCAGGGTTCCAATTATCTTAGCATTAACCTCTTCCCCTGCCCGAATCCTTCCGCCAAGTATTGCCCCTATTTTCCCCTGAACAATAACCCTTTTTTTTGCATCAACCTGACTATATCTAATAGATTCGTTAACAATAACATCCTCACCAGCATCAACGATGCCATGTTCAATAAAGTTTGCCCAAATGGTTCCCTTTGCTCTGACATTTCCATCTCCCTTGCTAATAATTCCACCATCTACAAGGATATTTCCATCAGCCGAAACAAAAGCCTTTTCAATACATCCATGAACCTCAACATTGCCTGTGGATTTTACCATAAATCCATCCAGTATATTTCCCCGAATAATGATTGAACCTGGAAAATCAATATTTCCCACAGAATAATCTACATCTCCTTTTACCTCAAGGACAGACTCAACATGAATACGATTATTTTTCCAGACTACTTGTCCATCAATTGTGGCTCTAAGTGTCAATCCATCATTACTTAACTCTGTATTCCTTCCGGATGGCAGATTTTTATCTATTCCATTCCTGGCAGGGATCTCCTTACCTGTTACTGTTATCCCTGTAACACCATTACTTGGGCGGGTCTTTACTGCCAGGACATCACCTGCATGGACAACATCAATAATCCCAAGCTCCCGAAAATCAACCCTGCCATCTTCTTTTTCTTTAAGGTGAATCTTTTTGGTTTTCTCAAAATTGAACTCTACCTCGCTGTCTTCTCCTGGAACAGGCATGATTGCTTGAGCAATGAGGATTGGGGTATTATATATCTGCTGCTGAATGGCATTAACAATGGCATGTTCATCAATATTTGCCACAACACCCTTTTCCTGAAGAGTGTGCTCAATTATATCTAAAGGAACATTCCCTGGCAAGGTAAGATATGCCCGCAGCTCATCATATGTAATCTCGACCAGCACCTTTCCCTCTTCAAACCCATGATGCATCTTGCCGATTTTAATCGGAATCCCTGTAGAATCATTTACTATCTGACTCACTAAGTTAAGGTCAACAGAGATATTGGGTATATCCCTAATCTCTTCCAAAACATTATCCAGTCCCACCCATTTGCCTTCTCCAGCAGGTGGATGGACAGTCAGATATAGATTATGCCCATCTGTTTCTAACTTAAAGTGAGCATCAACATCATAAAGCCTTGCCATCTATTCTCCTCCGCATTCCAATAATTCACAAATTATTATACCATACTTTCTAATATCACACAAGAATTTTCTTTGAGGAGGAAAGAAAGGAATGTGATACTCGATGTTCAAGTTTTTCCAACCTGTGCGGTTGTGGATAATTACATCAAGTCTCGTTAGTCAGTAGCTATTGCAACGAGAAGAGGTGCTACCTCTTTCCGTTGCAATAGCTACTGGCTAACAAGACTCCTGTAAGTCTATCTCTGCCCAATTATCCCCCTCAATGTAATATGCCTTGACACTATCCTATTATGTCTCCATCAGGAACAACAAACAGAATCCACTTATATAAAACAAAATCACAAAGAGAGCATCCCAGTTAATTATGCCAAAGGACTTCTTTTTGGACTCATAGAGCAAGCTAACAATAATTACGCTGCTCATCATTATGGCTAATAAGCCGGTTAAGATATTGGACTGGGAGACATCTGCTAAGATTGGGCCTTTAGTATAAAAGAGATCATCAATAGCAATAACTACCATGTTGAATAGGTTACTGCCAAAGATATTGCCCACAGCCATATCAGCCGCGCCAATTCTTAAGGCAGCAATGGAAACAACTAACTCAGGGAGAGAAGTAGTAGCCGCAAGAAACAGGGTGCCGACAAAGCTCTGACCTAAGCCGGTAATTTCCGCAATCTCTGCTCCTATCTTTGGCAGCCAGATACTGGCTCCAATAATCACCATTGCCGACAGGACAAACTTCCAGCAGGTAGCCTTCAAGGATATTCCTTTATACTCATCTTCTTCTTTGTGAAAAGCTATTCTTCTGGCCTTTTCAAAATAGAATATGCTTCGCATACTCAAAAAATAAATGACAGGAATAATCAAGGTGTAAATCCCAATCCAGCCTATTTTGAGCATTTCAAGGTGACAACTGAGCAAAATAGAGGCTGTTGTTACTCCAAGAAGCAGTATAGAGCAGCCGGCTGAAACAATATGTCCATTACTCACCCTGAACAGAAGAGGGCCATCTTTATAAAGCAAATCCATAATAGCAATAATCAACAGATTAAACATGCAGCTTCCCATAACATCGCCCAGTGCTAAATTGGGCATTTCTACTATGACTACTGCACTTATTCCGGCAAACACCTCTGGCAAAGATGTGATAACCGCCAGGAGCATCAGACCGGTTAAGGCTCTACCTAAGGATGTCTTCTCAGCAATAATATCTCCATACTTAGATAATTTAGTGCCCGTGAAGACAATTATTAAAGTACAAACTAAGAATTTCAGCCAGACCAAAAGCATGATTTATTTCTCCCAGATTGTTCGGATAATCTCAAATATTATGTCCCGCCTGGAGATTATGCCTGTAATATGTTTGTTTTCCACAACAGGGATACTCTGAATTCCATGTTCAAACATTATCTTGGCAGCTTTATCTATGGTGTCTTCAGGAGTGATGGTTACGGCCGGGGTATGCATTATGGCCTTGATAGAGGTGCCGGCAAGGAATGACTCCTCTTCAATGAGCATTCTTTTTCCGGCTACACCGGTTACCAGCACTAGTTTAAGCAAGTCTGTCTGAGAGACAATACCCACTATTTCGTTCTCGTCATTGACTACCGGAAAGGCCAAATAATGGTGTAATTCAATATTAGCCGCAAATTTAATAAATGACCCATTCTCTTTTAGTGTAGTCACACTGGTACTCATTATCTCTTTGACATTTTTTTTGCCCAGTTCCTTACAGCTGTCCAACAACTTTTTTAAGTCTATCTCTTCCGACATAAAATTCACCTCCTGATATAATTTTAACACTCTCGTCAGGCTGTTACGGAATAGGAATTCAGAACGAAAAGCATACAACATGTTGTGCTAATCTCATTGGCAGGCACTGTATATGGTAGGGTGTTGCCGCTAATTATCAGTTTTGTAACAGCCTGTTGACTAAAATTTCTCTTAATCTTTCTCATCTTTACCTTATTATCGTTGAATTATTCTCCCATCGATATTACACCCTTTGTGGCTTTTTCCCTATAGCGAGATTGACACGACAGATTGTGCTACAACAGATTGTAGAGACAGAGGGCAGGCACTGGGGCCTTGCCCCTACGGCAAATGACATGAATCACTATACTATATTCTCGTGCCAAAGTCAAGAAGAATATCGGCTACTTTATTTCTTTTTTGTACAATAAGTCTATCCCCTGTTTTGCGGAAAACAGAGCCTTACTCTGTCAGATATAGGTTTGCCATCTTATCACTCGATGTTCAAGTTTTTTTCGACAAATTGATTTTATCAATCGGTGCAGTCAAAAATCACTACAAAGCTGCGACTCTTGTGGTTGCCGTCTCCATTCTGAATTCTGACTCATGGATACCTGAATAGTTATAAAGATTAAAGAATTTCAGTAGTATTACCGATTAATAGTAATAGGAGTTTAAGAAAATGGCAAAAATTATTGTATCTGGTAGACAAACATTAATTGGAAGTGTTAATATCTCAGGTTCTAAAAATGCAGCATTACCTATTTTGGCTGCATGTCTTCTTATCCCTGGGGAGAATGTTATCTCTAATTTACCCAAGTTGTTGGATATTAAGACCATGCTTGAGGTATTAAAATGTCTGGGGGCAGGAATAAAGGCTGAAAATGGTCGTGCATGGATAGATGCCTCTGGTATCTCGCATTATGATGCCCCATATAAGCTGGTACGGCAGATGAGGGCTTCTGTTCTGGTTATGGGTCCGCTTTTAGCCAGATTTGGAAAGGCAATTGTTCCATTGCCTGGTGGGTGTGCGATTGGCTTGCGGCCAATAGATATTCACTTGAAGGCACTTGAGTTGCTTGGAGCAAAGATTATTATGCATGATGGATGTGTGGAGGCAACTGCCTCAAGGCTTAAGGGACAAAGGATTTATTTTGATTTTCCCTCTGTTGGAGCAACAGAAAATATTATGATGGCAGCTTGCTTAGCTGAGGGTCAAACCATAATCCATGATGCTGCTCTGGAACCGGAGATAGTTGACTTGGCTAATTTCCTGAATAAGGCTGGGGCATCAATATCCGGAGCAGGAACAAGTAAAATAGAGATTAATGGTGTGGAACGATTAAATCCAGTAGAGTATAATGTTATTCCAGATAGAATTGAAGCAGGGACATATATGGTTGCTGCAGCTATTACTAAAGGGAATGTTTTGATAAAAGGATGTATCCCTTCTCATCTGGATGCAGTTATTACCAAACTTCGTGAGGCAGAGGTAACAATAACAGAAGAACCTGATGGGGTCAGGGTGGAGATGTCAAAGGAACTTGCATCATTGAGTATTAAGACTATGCCCTATCCGGGATTTCCAACAGATATGCAGGCTCAATTTATGGCTCTGATGGCCACTACTCCAGGGATAAGTATTATCGTTGAATCAGTGTTTGAAAATCGATTTATGCATGTAAGTGAATTATGTCGTATGGGTGCAGATATTAAGGTAGATGGGCATACAGCCTTGATTCGCGGAGTCCCTTCCCTGAGCGGTGCACCTGTTGTCGCTACTGATCTGCGGGCAAGCGTTGCCCTAATCCTGGCTGGATTAATAGCAGGTGGTAAAACCAAGGTTACGGAAATACATTATCTTGATAGAGGCTATGAGTATATCGAGGATAAACTTTCAAGTCTTGGAGCAATAATTAAAAGGGTGGAGTGAGGAGGAAGAAAATTAAAAATTATGAATTATGAATTAAAAAATGGAAGAAGGGGTGGAATAGACATGATCTTGCAGAGACAGCACCTCGGCAGGCTGTTACGGAATAGGTTGAAGTGTCATTCCGAACTAATGTGAGGAATCTCAACTCGTTGATTCCCAACAAGATAAGATTTCTCGGATTCCCTCGAAATGACAGAAAAGCGCATTCCGTAACAGCTTGTCGGATATTTCCTCCATTCATAATTTTTAATTCATAATTTTTAATTTTTACTAAGGAGGGTTTGGATTGTGAGTAGAAAATGGATGCCTGATATGGATAAAGGAATTGTAACAACATTGCTGGTAGGATTGTTAGCCTGCTCAATACTCTGGGTTGCATTGATTGCTGTTACCATGAGAACAAACGGCGTAGCTTGATTTGTTGCAGAAAAGGCACAGAGTAGAAACATCGTGCATTTATGGTAACTACTCAGCTACTGTGATTTTTTAGTGGATTATTAGCCAGCAGCTATTGCAACGAGAAGAGAAAGATCCACAAAGGGTGTAAATCTTAAGAGATGAACCCTTGTCAACGGCTCTTCTTGTTTGCAATTACTCCTG
>JAHIZN010000255.1 GCA_018814245.1 bacterium | reverse complement strand
TTATTTCATACACATTTCGAATCAGTCAGAAATCGTAACTATTCAGATGTGTAATGAAGGAGAAATGGAGAAAATGGGGAAATGGAGAAAAGAAGAATTAACTGATAAAATTACAAGAATTGTTTTTTGAATCAGAGAAAGAGATTAAGATTTTTTCTCTGATTCTCCCTTTTCCCCATTTCCCCTTATCTTACACATTTATATAGCTGAATAGTTACAAAAATAGTAACTATTCAGATAGCAAGAATTCAGAATTCAGAATTCAGGAGTCAGGATAGAATTCAAGTATAATTCTAATAATCTGCTTACCTCGTGCAGGTTCTCTCATTCTGAATTCTGAATTCTGACTCCTGTATTCTAACTACCTAAAAGGAGGGTGTTATGAATAAGAATAACCAACCGATATTAGATAATCTATCATTGGTCTATGAGTTATCCCTTTCCATCGGCAAGTCATTAGATTTGGCAGCAAATTGTGAGGGCTTTCTGAAAACCATTATGTCCCGAAAAAACCTTTCCTATGGGGCTGTCTGGATAAAAAACAAGTATCTACCTGATGAAACGGATGAAAATTGGGCTACTCTTGTCTATGCCCATCCTCTGGCTCGGGCAGGGGAAAGGCGGATTTCTATTGACCATCCCATATTTTCTCTATTGAAAGGAAAAGAGGTTTTCCTTATTTCATCCGCAGAGGATAATTTTGCCCAATTACTTGTCAGCGAAAAAGGGATTACAGAAGGTGGACTGCTCATATTCGCTTTAGGAGAGATAGGTGTGTTAAAACTTTTTTATCCGGCAAAAATATTGGAAGAAGAAATCAATCAACTTAAAACACTAATCCACAAGTTCTATATCTCTATTAAGGGTTGCCTGTCTCATCAGCAGACACTAAGAGATATTGCCAAGCATAGGTTGATGGAGGAAGAATTAAGGCAACACCGTGATCATCTTGAGAAGCTGGTAGAAGAACGAACAAACAAACTGCAGGAGAGTGAGTCCAAGTACCGTAATCTGGTGGAGCGGGCAAATGATGGGATATGTATCATACAGGATACCCTGTTGAAATATCTCAACCCACAATTGGCTCGGATAATAGGCTACTCCTTAGAAGAGATAATCAATACACCATTTATAGATTATATCCATCCCGATGAATTGGCAAGGTGTATAGATAACTACAAGCGTCGTATGGCTGGCGAGGAGTTTCCATCGATATATGAGAGTACTCTCAAGCATAAGGATGGTCAGAGAATCAAAGCTGAATTCAACGCTGGCTCTATCACTTATGAGGGGCGTCCAGCTGATTTAGTCTTTGTTCGTGACATTACTCATCGCAAACAAATGGAGGAGAAGATCATAAATGCTGAAAAACTTGCCGCTGCTGTTCAGATTGCCTCTGAGGCAGTACATGAGGTAAAAAATCCATTAGCAGTTATCAAATCCGGGCTTTATTATCTGGGAAGAATTCTGCCTGAAAATGAGGAGGCTCAAAAGACTATTTTACAAATGGATAATGCCACACAAAGGGCAGTTGTCTATATTAATGACCTGCTGGATTTCTCAAAACCATCTGTTCTTGTGTTAAAACAGGTTGATGTCCATAAGGTTATTGAGGACTCTATTAACGAACTACCTCAGGAGATGTTAGCCGGGATAGAAATAGAGAAGGATTTTGCCCCTGATGTACCGTTGCTGACAGCAGACCCTGACCAACTCAAACAGGTCTTCGTCAATCTCATCAAGAATGCGGCTGAGGCTATGGAGGGGAAAGGAAAATTAAAAATTAAAAGTGAAAAATTAAAAATTAGGAAGGAAGAGATTGTTCAGATAAGCATTTCTGATACGGGTAGAGGGGTAGCAGAGGAAGACCTGAAGCGTATCTTTGACCCGTTTTTTACCACCAAAGGCAAAGGCACAGGTCTGGGTTTAGCTATATGTCAACGAATTATTGAGGCACATAAAGGCGGGATTGAGGTTGAAAGCGAGGTTAATAAAGGAACGACATTTGTGGTTAAATTGCCAAATTGTGGTGAAAAGGAATGAGCAAAATAGAAAAGTTATTCGGAAAGATTAAAAATAATCCTAAAAATGTTCGTTTTGAGGAAATTGAACAACTTCTTTTGGATATAGGATTTGAAGAACGACAAGCCAGAAGAGGTAGTAGTCACTACATATTCTATCACGAAAAGCTCGAAAAGAATGTTGTCATCCCAAAACCTCATAAAGATAAACATGTAAAGCCAATCTATATTAAAAAGGCATTAATAGCCATTGAGATTTTAGAAAGGAGGATGGATTAGAATGAAAAAGGATATTAATTATTACATGAACCTTAAATATCCCATAAAAATTACCCCCATTCCTGAAGAAGAAGGATATGGGTATTGTGCAGAAATTCCTGAGTTATATGGATGTTTAGGCGATGGCGAAACAGTTGAAGAATCTCTAAAGAATTTAGAAGATGTGAAATGGACAACAATTGAATTATTGTTGGAGAAGAAGAAACCTGTTCCTGAACCAATTATTCATTTAGAAATTCCATACTCTGCATTCAGTGTATTGAAAGAAAAAGAGCAAATAGAAAGATTTATTACCGTCTAATAAGAAGATATATACCGGCACCAGGATAGAATCATAGGCTACGACCTCCAACCGTAAAGACAATACAAAGGGGTTAAGGATGATAACGAATTCCTCAATAAAAAGGTTATTCTGGGATGTGGACAGGGACTCTGTAGATGTGGAAAAACACTGTTTTTATATCATCTCCAGAATCATTGATTATGGTAATATTGATGATATAAAATGGATGAAAAACACCTATACCGATGAGAAGATAAAGGAAATAATCTGCAAGAAGAAGGGTATTTCTAAAAAAAGTGCTTACTTTTGGACGGCATATTATAAAATACCGGTAGAGGAGGTAAGATGTTTACAGGAATCCTTCCCAAAGGAACTACAACTGTTTTAGAAAAGATTGCTCCTTTGATTAGGCAATGGGGATTTTATCTTGCCGGTGGAAGTGGTCTGGCACTCCAATTGGGACACAGAATCTCTGAGGACCTTGATTTATTTTCAATCAAGCCATTTAACTCGGCAAAACTTTACTTTACCTTACAAACCAAAGCCGCTACCCTTGAGGAGATATTAACTGAAGAAAATACTCTGCTTCTTATTATGGACAATGTCAAACTTTCCTTTTTTTATTATCCTGTGCCTCTTTTGTTTGAGCCTTTAATCTTTGAAGGGATAGAGGTAGCTGATTGGCAAGACATCATTGCTGAGAAATTTAAGACAATTGCCCAGAGAGGGAGTAAAAAAGACTTCTATGACCTCTTTGAAACCTTCTATTCAAGTAAACTCTCTATTCAGGATGCTGTGAGTATTTTTAGAAAGAGATTTGAGAACACAGGAATAAACTTCTACCATGTTCTGAAAAGCCTTACTTATTTTGTAACTACTCAGCTATTGTTATTTCATACACATTTTGAATCAACCAAAAATCTATGAGAAATGAAATTATTGCTTGCATTTTAAGATAAAATGTGCTATATTGTTGCACATGGGAGATCAGATAGTTACACTCACACAAAAAGATATTCTGCGTATTTATGAAGCAGGACCAGATGGCGTTGTGCAATTAATCGAGTCATTGTTAGCAT
>JAHIZN010000254.1 GCA_018814245.1 bacterium | reverse complement strand
TGTGATATTTATGCCCTAAATAGGTTGACCAGAAAAACCTGTTTCTCTGGTTTTGAATATGGAATATGACAAATATCACTCACTGGTGAATGTAGTGGATAAAAACATCAATATCGCATTTGTTCACCGAGAATTGCTGGTGATAGTGGTGTTGTCCCCATTAAAATATGTAATACAATGCAATAATGCACATAAATATATAAACAGTGCTCCACATAACATAATACATGTCGTATCCGTAGCCTCCTCGTATAATTATAATTATGAATTATGAATTATGAATTACGAATTATTGTTTTTGAATTCCTTACTATTTTTAATTCATAGTTACCAAACCACAATTTTTAATTCATAATTCATAATTTTTAATTCATTAGCCACAACCCACAGCTTAGAGCACAGGACAAAAAGGAAGCTGCAACAATAGGGGGGGCCAATTGTTACTCCTTCCTTATGTCCTGTGAATTTTCTCTAAGCAATAGGCTGCATTGGATATCTCTCGCGTCAGAGACAGAGGGCAGACACAGGGGACTGCCCTTACCTAACTCGGACAAGCCGAAACCAAAAAGGATATATGGATTTCTGATTCCCCTCCTCGTAGGGGCAGACCTGAGTGTCTGCCCTGACACCTCGTAGGGGCAGACCTGAGTGTCTGCCCTGACACCACAAAGTAAAATCCCACACATCTAACCTATTATACAGCATATAATTAGCGAAAATGTTGTAAATTTTCTTGCACAAAAAGCAAGAATTTCACGGGTAAGGTACTAATTCCTGAAATAAAGGAGAAATGGGAGAATCTGTTTCTGCATTGATAATAGCTGCAATTACTGTCATGCTTAGAAACGGTTTCAAACCGTTTCCTGTAGAATATTTGCTGCGAATATGACTATGACTGCTATTCTCGCCATTTCTCCTCAGAGTAACATATTTTACAAGCCCTCAAACGACTCAACTTGTAGCTGCAGGGTGTAGGGGTGCTACCCACTTGTCCCTGCCTGCCAATCGCAATCACAATGGTTGCAGCTACATTATTGTGCTGCTGCCGAAGCCACCTTCTTTTTCTTTATTTCCTCCAATACTGTCCAGTCATATATAGATTCGGTAGAAAGCATTGCCTTTTTCCCAACCATCTTTGCTGCCCCATAATCAAAAAATACTATTGCAGTATATTTACCTGCATTCAATTTCACCGGATCAGTTATCTCATACTCGATAATCTCTTCAGGCAGGATCATCTGTCCATTAAGATCACCCTTTGTTACGGTTTCATTTTTTTCATTTTTAATCACATACTTCCCATCTGGTGCAGGCATAAATATCGGGGCATTGCCAATATTTTTTACCTCAACCTTTAGCTTCATACCCTTGGCATCATTATATGCCTTGATATTACGAATCTCAATCTTTTTTTCAATGGTACCAGTTACCTCCAGTCCCATAAAAGAGACTACCTCGCCAGCTGCCACAACACCACCCTTTTTTTCAAGCGGCTTTGTAGTAAAGCAGGCTAATCCCCAATATCCGCCCCTTGCATCCTTTGGCACCTTAACAGTATATCGAACAGTCTGATGTTTATCCGGCCCAAGCAAGAAGCCCTCTGGCTCAATAATCACCCAATCATTAAGGGTTTTAGGGTTGGCGACTGTAACAGAGAAATCTCTTTTTGATGTCTTCTTATCTATAACCCAATCCTTGAGTTTGACCTTGATATAGACCTCCTTATCTGACCGATTATAGAGATCAAATGTCCCGTTCTTTTTTTCGCCTGCTGCAATCTGAATTTTTACCACACTTGGCTGTATAGAAACAGCGTATGCATTCACACTGGCAATCAGAAATAATATTACCCATAACCACAACCTTTTCATTCAATCCTCCTTAATCTCTGGGCATTCAGCTATCAGTTTTTATAGCATATTTTTTGCAAACCAATTTTCATTGGGT
Source organism: bacterium (assembly GCA_018814245.1). Taxonomy (GTDB): domain Bacteria; phylum UBA9089; class CG2-30-40-21; order CG2-30-40-21; family CG2-30-40-21; genus CG2-30-40-21. The sequence goes on along the minus strand of JAHIZN010000254.1, from coordinate 1,799 downwards.
ATGGCTGAATGCCTGCAATTATATCGACCCGGCCGCCACCAGGATTACTCAGGGACATTCCTTGCAGTCGTGGTTAATCTAAACCACGACTGCAAAGGATAAACTGCTCATTGTGTCTGATGCTGTGTTCAACTGTTGCAATTTGTACTGTTTCATTTACGACATCAACCTGAGTACATATATGCTGTCTTATGCTGCTATAAATCTTGCTGTGATTCAGACACAATGTAAAATACAGTTTACAACTTACAGCTTAGAATGCAGAATTTCTGACATAAGCAGGACTTTAGGAATTTATAAGAGCACAAGGGAGGGAGGGTAACCCTTGCCTTACCTTTCCTAAAATTCAGCTTTTCTAAGCTGTGGGTTCTAAAGTAGAGGCGTATGATTATACGCCTCTACTGTCGTGTCAACCTTAATTTGACGCATAACAATTTGTAGGGACATCCCTGCCAGAGAGTCTCTTTGTGGGTGTCCGTTAAGCAGGGACAAGGGGGTAGCACCTCTGTCACCCTGCAGCTACGATGTGATCGATTATTGTGTGTGTGAATCTTTGTAGCTGCGACCCTTGTGGTCGCTTATTGGTGGCAGCACCTCTGTCACCCCCTGCATTCGCAGGGGCAGGCTCTGTCCATACATAATTAACTATGCGACAATTAGACAGTTGACACGCCTCTACACTGGTCTATCCAACTATTGGAATCAATGTAAATGTCAGGGTATTTGAGTATTCGCCCTCTGTATACCGAGCCAAGTTAGCAATACCCAGCTTAAATACCACCAATCTTGCATCCTTGGTTGACATCTTAACACCAAAGAGGTATTGTGCCTCATTGTGAACCCTCAACCAAGTGCATCTTGCCATATTCGAACCGCTATTTTCAGATGGATATGTTTGAGCTGATGCCTCTGCTCCCTCGAGTTTATTCAATAAAACATATGTCTTTTCTGCCTGTACGGTAAGGTAGGTATCTTCCAATCTTAAAATCCCTGTTGGACCTACAGGCTGAACACCATGAACATAAAGATTAGCCCCATCCTGAGCATTAGTAAACAGTGTTATTGAGATAGAATCTGCCCTTTCGGCAAACCCTTTTCCAATGTCTGTATTTAATGAATCTAATCGATCATTACCAGCTGAAGCACCGCCATCAGGATAGTTAACAATATTGACTTTGGTTAAATCACGGGCATAATCCTCTGGGCCAGGGGTAACCATCTCTCTCATATCTACCCCAACAAGTTCAATTATTTGTGGTACCTTTAATCCTATTTGAGCATCCTCTTGCTGCATATCAGCTGCATATCCTAAAGAAGCAATCAGGCTTGTAGCCAGAACACTTATTAATATTCGTCTCATGTTTTTCTAATCTCCTTAATTGTTGTTCGTAATCTTCAATATCATCTCAAGCACCCTCTTTTTTTCTCACCTCCTCGTACAATTATGAATTATAAATTATGGATTATGAATGAAAAGAAGGAAAAAACATACATGCCATGGTATTGCAAAGGCATCCCTCTGATATTTCTTCCCTCATTTATAATTCATAGTAACTACTCAGCTATCTTATTTTCACACATGACATGAAATCAGTCAATACGCTTTTACAGGGAAAGAACCACAAAGGGTGTAAACTTAGGGAAAATAATTGCAGCAAAACAGGAGTAATTGCAAACAAGAAGAGCCGTTGACAAGGGTTCTTCTCTTAAGATTTACACCCTTTGTGGATCTTTCTCTTCTCGTTGCAATAGCTGCTGGCTAATAATCTACTAAAAAATCACAATAGCTGAGTAGTTAC
>JAHIZN010000253.1 GCA_018814245.1 bacterium | reverse complement strand
TACTTCGTACATTCATTCGGCTATTGGATATATGAGCCCGGCAGAATTTGAGAATAATTGCATAAAAATACGACCATGAGGGAAATGACCTCTCTCGTAAAATTTAATAAAAATTGTCTTGACAAATGGGGTGCACTACAGGGAAAGATTGAAGGATGAAAAGCAAAGCAATCTTGAAAATCGCCCTTGCATTGTTGTAAGCATAGAAAACTCGAAGACTTAGATCATTAATGTCTGATGTCTGATGTCTGATGTCTGATGTCTGATGTCTGATGATTTGTTTGATTGAAGATATTATTCATTTTTCACCTTACAGTACTTAACTAAGTGTTAATTATACCACATTTTTAGAAAAAAGTCAAGGAGTTTTTCCGATTTTGGGTAATCTATCAGTTATCGGTGGTAATTGGTAGTCGCAACCTTTAGGTTGCGTTATTTTACGCTGGCTAAAGCCTGCGACTACCATTGATAACTGAGGCATTACAATTTTGGTATGGACACGCTCGAAAAAAATACTTGACAAAATATAGAAAGATGTGTCATAATAACTTGAACATTAAATAAAAAGTAGCTATTCTGGAGACAAAAAGATGATAGATATAAAAGAAAAAAGGCTGATAAGGTTTGATTGGGCAGCTAAACATATCCTTAGAGATAAATCAAACTTTTGAAGGTGCAAAAGAGGACGGGATAGCAGAGGGAGAAGCAAAGGGAATGGCAAAGGGTAGAATAGAAGAAAGAGCAGAAAACATAAAAAACATGATTAAATTTGGGATGCCAATCGAGGATATTGCTCAAATTATCGGTTTGGAAATAAGTGAAATAGAAGAATTAAACCTTAAATCAACAAGGGTCTGATCCCAATGGTATGATTATACCCAAACAAATCAGGTTTGCAACAAATTAAATAGAATTCAGGAGTCAGAATGAAAGAACTTGCATCTATCTTGTATTTCTGCATTCTGAATTCTGAATTCTGTCATTTTTACGCTTTCGCAATTTACATCTGCTTGAGTATAATACGACAGACTGTGTGAAAACTCTGAATTTGGACATCAATGCTACAATTCAGGATAACCAATAATGGCAAAAAAGAAAACAACACCTGTTAATAAATCCATCAAGAAAATACCCGAATTTGTGCCGTCCTCACTCAGCCCATGGATGGGTATGGTTGGCATATTGGTATTTCTGTCTGCATTCTTTGTCTATTTAAGGACACTTACCCCAAGCATTGAGCTTCATGACAGTGGCGAGTTGGTTTCCGCAGCTCATGTCCTAGGGATATGCCATCCACCGGGCTATCCACTTTATTGCCTGACGGGCAAGTTTCTCATGACTATTCTTCCCTTTGCCAATATTGCTTTCAGGATGAATATTTTTTCTGCCCTTTCTGCTTCTGTTGCTGTCATGCTAGTTTATTTTATAACCCTGAAGATTTCCCTTCCCTTCCTGAATATAGCCATACAGGGTGCAAAAAAGGATGAAAAAGGGCAGACACATAGGTCTGCCCCTACTGCCTTTGCATTTACCCTTTCTGTCCTCCCGGGTATAGTGGCAGCCGGTATGCTCCTGTTTGCCACCACCTTCTGGCAGCAGGCTGTTATTGCGGAAAAATATACCCTCAACGCCTTGTTTGCTGCCTTGCTTATCCTTGTTCTGATTAAATGGTGGGAGAAAATGGCTCAAAATATTTCCCATCAGCCGTATTTGTACTTGTTTTTCGGCTTACTTGGGTTTTCTTTTACACACCATCTCCAGACCATTTTTCTGGCAGTATCAGGGATGTGTTTTATCCTGATAATTGGCTGGCACAAGAGGCAAACATTTCTTAATGCCCATGTACTCCTGAGGGCAGGGATACTTTTGGGGCTGCCACTCCTTTTGTATCTGTATATACCTATTCGGGCGTCGGCTCATCCGGTGATTAATTGGGGTGCTCCTGATACATGGGAACGGTTTATCAATCATGTGATGGTTAAGGAATATGGTTATTATTTTTCTTCATCAGCCAGTGAACTCCTTAACCGATTATTTGTTAAACATCCTTGCTTTTTTGTGATGCAGTTTACCCCATATCTGGTGGGATTTGGACTCATTGGGGCAATATGGTTGTTTCGTAATTGCTGGAAATTTCTACTCTTATCCGGTTTGATTGTAGTCATAGACTTTACTCATTCTGTCAGGTATGGGATACACAATATTGAGGATTATTATATCCCGGCATACATGGTCTTCTCCGTTTGGATTGGATTAAGCATCATACCTATTAATCAACTAATTATGAAGCGATTTCCAAGGGCTGCCATGATTCCTTTAGCCTTTTTGCTTTTACCCGTGATTACCTTTTCCCATAATCTCTATTATGCTAATAATCACAAGAGCTTTTATTCATATGATTATGCCCGCAACATCCTTATGCCGCTTCAGGACAAAGCCGTTCTGTTTGTCAAGGGTGATACCTTTTCCTTTCCACTCTGGTATTTATATAATGTAGAGGGGATGCGAAATGATGTTTATATGGTTGACCAATACTCCCTGTATCTTGATTGGTATGCCTCTCAGTTAAAAGAACGATACCCAAGCCTTAATTTTACCTTTACCCCGCAAAGCAAGGCTACCCGCCTTTCTCCGGAGGCTGAAGGCTATATCTATGAAAGGCTGGCTAATATTGTAGATAATAACCCCAATCTGGCAAGTTATCTGCCCTTTGACCCAAAGGTAGAGGAACGATATGCCTTGGTGCCGGCTAATATCTGTCATCGAATACTTCCCAAAGAAACTCTGATTAATGAACAAGTTAAATTAATTGATCCAAATCTTCGCTTTGTTTATCGCTATATCCTTGATAAGAACATCTACAAGCCGGAAAGGGTGGCATCAAATGTATCCAATTATGGTATTTCTTACAACAATCTGGGCAAGTTTTTTCAGGACAATCAGGCGTATCCAGAAGCAATCAGCGAGTTTAAGAAAGCTCTTAATGCCTCGCCTGAATATATTACCGCATACTATCAGCTGGGGTTGACATACAAGGATACAGCCAAATATAAGGATGCAATGAAACAGTTTAAGAAAATAAAATCCATCGCGCCTGATGATGCCAGAGCAGATTATGGCATGGGAATGGTTTTTCACAAGCAGAAAAATCTTGGGCAAGCGATTGAAGGCTACAAAAAAGCAATTAAATTAGATCCAGACAAGGATTTCCTCTATGCCACACTCGGGAGTGCCTGTCTTGAGGCTCATAAACCACTTGAAGCAGTTAAGGCATTTCAAAAGGCAGTGGAATTAAGCCCGGGCAGCCCGGATGCCTATTATAACATGGGGATAGCCTACAGCCACGCAGGGGATAAGGATAATGCCACAGTCTCCTATCAAAAGGCATTAAGCCTTAATCCCAATTATCTGCCTGCCCGTGCTGCGATGTCTAATTAGTCTGAATAGTCTGACCAGTCTGACTATTCAGACCAGTCAGCAGGAGATATAACCCATGAAGATTACAGGCATAGATATAGGTAAGAAAGCAATAAGGATCGCCATATTACAGAAAGGCTGGTACTCGTCAGTGGCAGAGGTAGTTATGGAAGAGGTTATCCCTGCTGGAGAGACAAGTCAGCATATTCTTTCCACAGTAAGCCCCCGGCTTTCTTCATCCCGAAACCTGATTATTTCCATTCCAAGACGATATGTATTTATGAAAATAATTGAGATGCCTTCCTTAAAGGATGCTGACCTGAAAAAGGCATTGGAGTATGAGGCTGAGGAACATATTCCCTATCCTATTCAGGATGTGGTTTATGATTTTTGTATTCTAAGACAGGCAGAAAAAACAAGGATTCTTCTTGTTGCGGTTTCTAAAACGGTGCTTGAATCTTATCTTGAGCCAATCAAAGGAATTAATGCCTATGACATTTCTGTATCTGTCTCATCCCTTGCGATACTCAGCCTTTGTCTTTCGCAGGAGGAGGAAAAGGACTGGATGTTGTGCTGCATGGAAGAAAGCTGTCATGAAGTACTTGTGGTCAGGGATGGTTTTTTGAGCCTTGTCCAAACAATCCAGGGACAAGAGGTAGAAAGCGAAATAAGCAGAGTTATTGAGAATCATCAGGTAAAAAAGATAATTCTTGCTGGTGATGTTTCAAAGCAGCCAGAAATTATTTCGGGTATCAGGGTAGAGGAATTCGTTTTGCCAGATTCTGTGAAAATATTACCACAGATTAAATATCCATCCCCTGTGCCGGTTGCACTTGCCTTAAGCAAGCTATCCAAATCAGGCTTAAAGATAAACCTGTATCCTGAAAGGGACATGCAGTCGAAAAAGGCATTGAACAAGCAACTCAAGACTGGCACCCTTCTCCTGCTTCTGATGGTATTCTGCATAAATCTGCTATTCCTGACAGTTATAAGAAGAATGGAGAGTACATTACAACTCACAAGGCTTGAGATTAATAGAATCGGGCCCCGGGTTGAAAGCGTCATAGATAATAAAGCATCCTTTGAACGACTTACAAGATGCGTGGGAAAATTAAACAAGGTGATTCTGGATACCCCATGCTATCTGAATATACTTAATGAATTGGCTATGATCGTTCCCACAGAGACACGGCTGGAAGGTGTGAACATTCAGGGAAGAAAATGTCGGATTACAGGCTGTACATCTGGCAAAGGTGCTGCTTCATCAGTTACTCCCCTTCTTAGGGCTATTGAAAAATCTTCTGCATTTGAACAGGTAGAGCTTGTGGGAGGCATTACTAAGGAAATGAACATGGAACGGTTTGAGATCAGGATGTTGGTGAGAAGGTAAGCAGACAGCAGTCAGCTACCAACAGTCATCAGAAAGCTTGTTGAATTGCGAATCTCGAATCGCGAATTGCGAATCTGCAGAAATAAAACAGATTCACGATTCGAGATTATGCAGTTGAAAGCTGACTGCTGATAGCTGAACGCTTACAAAGGATTATCAGATGAAAGAGATTATTCAAAACAAAACAATACTTAAGGCATCCGGGATTATCCTGATAATTTTTCTTATGCTTATGTTGTGGAAGTATGAGATGGATCAATATGCTGGAATAAACCGTGAAATTAAGCAGGCTACTGCCAAGCTGGAAAACTACAAGGATTGTCTGCAAAATGCAGAATTTTACACCCAGCAATGGCAAAGAATTCAGAAGACGCTATCTCAAGTTGAACTCAGGTGCTACCAAAATAAAACCCCTTCGTTATCCACAACCTGCCTGCTTGAGGATGTTCAGAGAATCATTGGTGCTAACGGAAATTCAATAATCAGGATAGAGGTATTACCTGTAAAAGAGATGGATTCAAAATATGTTCAAATAGGGGTTAATCTCAAGCTAAAGACCTCCTCACAAGGCTTAACAGATATTTTGTATAGATTAAAAAATAACGATAAGCTTTATCAGATAAATCAGTTATCTGTGTTCGTGGCATCCGATGGCTGGCTTGAGGTTGAGATAAGGGTTACTGCTGTTCATATCAAGGTATAGGAACAGGAATTGCAATTGTCCGGTTTCCTAAACATAGGTGCAGATTAATATGTTAAACAAGATTAGATTAATAAACAAAATATTAGCCATTATTATTGGTTTATTGCTATTGTGTTGCATAATCCTTTCCCTTGCTCCTGTTCAAATATCCAAAAGCAAGGTACAAGGGATGAAGACTGCAGGAATAAAGCTACCTGCGGCTTTAGTAGTTACAACCAAAGGGCAGGAAGGATATGATGTATTGGCCTCAGGCAGGTTATTTGGACTAATTAAACAAACACCGATTGATTCATTGCCACAAACAAAAAACCCCTTAATCATAGAAGAAAAGCAACCCTGTCCTCCAGAGGTAACCTATTCACTTCAAGGGGTAATTCATGGCTCGCAAGGGGCAATAGCCGTAATAAGGGCATCTAATCAGACACAGAATGTGTTTATCAAATGTGGAGATACTATTGACTTTTCTCAGGTTGTAAAAATTACAAAGGATTCATTGGTGTTAAAAAGGAATGGACAGGAAAAGATATTTTATCTTGAATATCCGCATTGAATTAAGCTAATGTTCGCAATGCTGTCTTAATCAAATCTTCAATCCCTGCCGTATTTCCAAGAGTAGCTGCTGCTTTTTGTACAGCCGTCTGTGCCGCTGTCCTTTTGTATCCCAATGAGACAAGGGCAAGGACTGCATCCTCTTTTACATCCTCTCCATGGAGAGGGGCAGGCGAAGACAAGGGTATAACTTGAGCAGAAAATTTTTCCTTTAGTTCAAGGATTATTCTCTGGGCGCTTTTCTTTCCCACGCCAGCAACACCGGTTAATCTCTTTACATCCTCACAAATAACAGCCTGTTCAAACTCCTCTGCTGAAAGTGTGGAAAGCACAGCTAAGGCTGTTCTGGCACCAATCCCGCTCACAGAAATCAGGGCAATGAGTATCCTTTTCTCATCAAGAGTAGAGAATCCATACAAGAGAATTTCATCCTCCCGAACAACCAGATGAGTAAATAATGTTACGATATCCTGAGGTTGAGGTAATTGGTGATAAGTAGAAAGCGGGATGTTTACCCCATAACCCACGCCATTGACATCAATCAAGGCATATGTTGGTAGTTTTTTCATGAGTTTGCCGGAAAGGGTATCGATCATTTGATTTTCCTGTCAGCGAATCTTTGTGTAAGTAAATCTCAACTGCACAAGTTATACCATCGGGATTGGTGATCGAATTTTTTCCATCTGTGCGGTTGCGGCTAATTGCATCAAGTCTCGTTAGTCAGTAGCTATTGCAACGAGAAGAGGTAGCACCTTTGGCAGAGAAAGAACCACAAAGGGTGTAAACTTAGGGAAAATAATTGCAGCGAAACAAGAGTAATTGCAAATGAGAAAAACCTGACAATGGTCAGAGTCTCTTATGATTAACACCCTTTGTGGATCTTTCCCTGTATTTACTGCTATTGTTATGTTTCTGTGGCTTAATGCAACAACCGTACAGGTGGAATTTTTTCATCCGCTTTACCTACTCAATCCGCGTACTAAATCTGTTGCAATCTGTAAAAAAAAGTAACTATTCAGGCATACAGAATTCAGGAGTCAGAATACAGAATGAAGACGGCGACCACAAGGGTCGCAGCTACAAGTTTCCCACAAATAGCTGTAGCTGCAGGGCTTGTCCCTGCTATAATCATTCCTATGCCTGAATAGTTAC
>JAHIZN010000252.1 GCA_018814245.1 bacterium | reverse complement strand
GCAGTTACCTTTCTTGACTATTTTCTGGTTAAGTTAATATTTAACAATCCAAACTTTATGGTAAAATACTGCTTTAGCATGAAGTTGGATTGAAAATGATTACATGCAAGAATCATGCCAAATCATTCCGAACAGTATTGGTGCTATCCTCAATTGAGAACAGCACCCTGATTTATCAGGGTGAACATTATTTATTCTCCGCCAAGAACATACCTTGCAAATCGACGGACAACCACATTCTCTCTAACCTTAGCCACATAACTTGTGATATGGTCATTTATGGTTATCTCAGGGTTTTTAACAAATGGCTGCTCCAACAGACAAACATCCTTGTAATACTTTTCCACCCGGCCAGAGATCATCATATCCCATACCTTTTCTGGTTTGCCGGATTTCTCAGCTTGTTCTTTATAGATGCTTTTTTCTTCTTCAAGTTTTTCAGCAGTGATTTGATCCCTTGAAACACAAAGTGGATTGGCTGCAGCAATATGCATGGCAATATCTTTACAAAGATCCTTAAACTCATCTGTTCTGGCAACAAAATCGGTTTCACAATTTACCTCAACCATAACACCTATCTTGCCACCCATATGAATATAAGCATACACTGCTCCATCCCTTGCTTCTCTGCTTGCCTTTTTTTGAGCAGCTGCCATACCCTGTGTACGCAGGATTTTTAGTGCCCTGTCCATATCCCCTTCAGCCTTTTCAAGTGCCTGCTTGCATTCCATCATAGGGGCATCTGTTGCATCCCTTAATTCTCTAACCATTGCTGCTGTTATCTGCATTAACTTGTCTCCTTTCAGTTACTCTGTATTCTGTACTCTGTATTCATTCTTCTTTCTTCCCAGCCATTTCCATCTCTTTCTCTACATCTTTTATCCCCTGGTCTGTCATTTGCTGTTTTTCCTTCAGCAGAAGTGCTTGTTCAAATGCCTTTCTGCCATCAATAATCGCATCTCCCATCACCGAGGATATTAATTTAACTGCCCTGATGGCATCATCATTACCGGGTATACAATATTCAACCTCTTCAGGGTCAGCATTGGTGTCAACGATTGCCACAATCGGGATATGCAGCCTTCGTGCCTCTAAGACTGCTATTCTTTCTTTTTTGGTGTCAACGATAAAGACAGCCTGTGGATATGCTGTCATATCCCTGATACCATCAAGAAGTCTTTCCAGACGATACTGTTCCTTTCTTAATAAAGACACCTCTTTTTTGGTCAGGTGTTCAAATTTTCCTGCTCTCTCCATTTCTTCTATTTCCTGAAGTTTAGCAATGCTTTTTCTAATGGTTATCAGATTGGTAAGGGTTCCACCCAGCCATCTTTTTGTGATATGGAATGCTCCACAGGCTTGTGCCTCTTCCTGCACAACATCCTGAACCTGCTTTTTTGTTCCTACGAACAAAACCTTACCCCCATTTGTAGCCACATCCCGCACAAAGACATAGGCTGCCTTTAATCCCTTCATTGCCTTCTGAAGATCAATGATATGAATATCATTTCTCTGGGCAAAGATATAGGGTGCCATCTTAGGATTCCATTTTTGGGTTTGATGCCCGAAATGAACCCCAGCTTCAAGAAGTTGCTTTATAGTAACCTGCATCATTATTGCTGCCTCCTTAACCTCATTTACGATTTTAGATTGTAGTCATAGAACATTGCTAATATGTTAACGGGACATTGTCCTGAATTAGCTTTCCATCACTCTTAAATGCTTCTCTTAAGTATTTATGTAAAGAAAACATACTTAGGTGTGTTTCCTGATCATAGTAATTAAGGGATTCAAGCCCTCTTTTTTCTAATTCGCAAGAAAGCTCATCCCCTGATAATACATCCCGGTTTTCATTAACAAAACTTACAGTAAATCCCCACAACAAAGCAATTGAGGGAATAAAGGTATGACACGCTCTAACTTTAGGGAAGACAGTCCGAAGTGTCTTATGAATAGATGAGAAACAAAGCAGATCATTATTAGCTGCAGAACCTGATTGAACAATCAATACCCCATCTGAAGTAAGTCGTTGATAAACTGTTTGATAAAACTCATGGGTAAACAATAAATATGCTGGCCCACATTCCAAAGGCTCAGTAATATCTATAATAATTATATCAAATCGAAGCGATGTTTCTTCTAAATACTTTCTTGCATCAAGACATAAAACCTCTACCCTTGGATCATCAAATGCACCCATATGCCATGTTGGTAAGTATTTTTTACAACCCTCTACAACCTCTTCATCAATATCCACCATAACTACATGCTCAACCCCGGGATGCTTTAATATTTCCCTTACTGTTGCCCCTTCACCACCACCAACAACCATGATATTTTTTGGTGCAGGGTGTGCCATCATCCCAGGATGCACCAATGCCTCGTGATAGATATACTCATCTGACTCTGAAGATTGAACCTTTCCATCTAATATCAGACAGCGGCCAAATCGCAAACTGTCTATTATTGCCATTTGCTGAAATTTTGTCTGGACAGAAACCGGCATCCCGGAAATAGCTATTGAGTGCTGTTCATGAGCATGCATTGGCTCAATATGCCATGTGTAATATTTATTATCAGACACCTGTTGTACCCTCCTGTTCAATATCTTGTTTGTGTTTTAACGGCTGATATTTTTGATCCCTTAATATCCCCCGTTTCATTTCTATAATTGAAGATGATTTTGCATCCAGGCGAGAGACAAGATAGTCCACGGCTAAATACGGGTCTATCTTATCGCCACAGGTAAAAACATCACACGCAGCATACTTGTATTCTGGCCAAGTATGAATCGAAAGATGAGACTCAGCAATAATAATCATACCGCTCACCCCTATTGGAGCAAACTTATGAAACTCTATCTTTAAGATAGTTGCACCAGACGCTAACGCTGCCTGTGTCATTGTGTTCGTTATCTCATCTACATCATCCAATGCTTCAGGATTACAGTCATACAATTCTAATAACAGGTGACGGCCCAACGCTTCCAATTATCAACCCCCCTTCTCCTCTTAGTTAAATTTTTAGCAGGCTACTAACCCACTTTATTTACATGATTTTTATATTATACTATTAATTTTCTAAATGTCAATAAAAATTTAATCTAAAACATATATTTTTTATGGAAATAAAAAGTTTTTCGTGGTATAATAAAAAATAAGCTTGTAAAAGGTGTCAGACTGGTCAAACTGGTCGGATTAGTCAGACCAAAAAGAGGGAGTCAGAAGTCAGTGGAAAAAAAGATATTTTCAGCACTAAATGATCGAATAAGAATAGAGCTCTCAGACGATGAAACAAGGGCATATCTTACCATTGTTTCATCATCAGAAGACAGAATGCCAATTCTTGATGAAGTGTCTAATGCCTTGACAGGATTGGGAATACAGGATGTACTTGTTGGTGTCATTCAGGATGCCTTAAGAACTGGGGCTACAGATAAACCATTGTTAATAGCCAAAGGGATTTCGCCAACCAAGGGTAAGGACTCCTTTTTTATTTATCGATTTGGCTCTCATCAAGAGGACAGAAGTATAGAGGTTTTTCCAGGACAGCTTTTAGCTGTTAAAAGACCTCCAACCATTGGCAGACCAGGGGTTTCGGTAACAGGAAAAACCATTCAGCCTCTGCATGGAAGAGACATCACTATTGGGTTGGGCAAAAATGTTTTTGTTTCAGATGATGGGACAAGCGTGTTTGCCTTAGAAAAGGGCAGGGTCAGGTGGAAGGGTAATAATATTCTTGTAGATGATATTCTGGAGGTGTCTGGTGATGTAGACAAGAATGTGGGCAATATTTCTTTTAAGGGAACGGTAAGTGTTTCGGGTGAGGTTAAGGATGGATTTACTATTCATGCTGATGGTGATATTAACATCAACGGAAGCGTGGGGGCATGTACGCTTGAATCAGCCGGGGATATTATTATAAATGGAAGTATTGATGGAAAAGGGGCAGCACGGATTTGTGCAGGGGGAGATATATCTGTTCATTCTGTTCGTGAGGCATATATTCAGGCAAAAAGAGATGTTATCGTTGAAAAGGGTATTGAAAACAGTACAGTTTTTGCAAGAAATGTTCACGCAGACAATGGCTTTATTCATGGCGGAAAAACAACTGCCTCATTCAGTATTATTGCCCAACAAATTGGCAGTTCTGAAACAGAAATGTCTACAGATATTAATCTAAAAGAGGGTGGAGAGGTTGTCTGTTCTCATGTTTATCCAAAAACAAGAATTACCATGGGTGAAAAGCTGATTGAGGTAAACAGTCACCCTGAGGTAAATGTTAAATATACACATCCTTCAGGAAGGGTGTCAGGGCATTCATCTGTCCCTGATCATGCAAAAAGGGTAGATGTGGATGAAAGGGTCGGGAAGATACTTTCGATGAAGACATTCTCAGTGCTGCTGAGGGCATCAAGCCTATTAGATGCCCGTGAAATAGGTGCCAGATTGCTTAATCTTGACCCTTCAGAGGTAGATTCCCAAGTAGTCTCTGTGTCTAAGGCAGACGAAGGCCGCTTTCTTATTCGTATATTTCGACTTGATGCACCCGGTGAATGGCCAAAAATAGAAAGGGAAAAGTCTGTTTTTGATATTCATTATGACCAGGATGGACATTTTGAGTTTATGAATACCGAAACAGGGCTTTTTTTAACCGTAAGCCCTGCAATTGGCAGGGGAAAACGGGTAACGAATGAAGATATATTGGAATATATCAAAAACCATGATTTTGGTGAAATTGACAAACAGCTGGCAGAAAAAACAGTTAACGAGGCATTGAATATTCCGGTCAGGATTGGAAAAAGAAAAAAGATCTCTCATGTTGACGGCAGCCTTCGAATAGAGGTCTTGCCAACCCTTACTAGGGCAATTATCTTTGTTGTACCGCCAAAACCAGGTGGGGTGGCTCTTCAGTATGAAGAGGTTATGGAAGAACTACGAGCAAATGGGGTAGTTGCCGGAATCAAGGATGAGGTGATCCGTGAAATTATTGATCCCAACTATCGTCCTTGTGGACCTGTAATAATTGCCGAAGAAGTATTGCCTGTTCAGGGAGAACCGGCACAGATAGAGTTTAAGTTCCGAACACATAAAAAGATAATCCTTACAGAGGATGAGCATGGGCGGGTTGATTTCAAGTCATTGAACCTTATTGAAAATGTTAAGGCAGAACAAATCATGGCTGTAAAAACCCCACCAGGTGACGGCATCCCGGGAAGGCTTGTCAATGGCAAGGAGACCCTGGCAAGACCAGGATCAGATATAAAGATGCCCATTGGAAGAAATATCTATCTTGCAGCAAATAATACTCAGATTCGTGCCTCCATAGATGGACATGTACTCCTCGTTGGCGGAAAGATTAATGTTGAAAATACACTTATAATCCCTGGGAATGTTGACTACTCTACCGGAAGCATCTATTTTCTTGGTTCTGTTGTTGTCAAGGGTGATGTGCTGGATGAGTTTCAAATTGAGGCTACAGGTGATATTCTTGTCCATGGGTGTGTTGGCAAATGCTTTCTCTCCTCTGGCGGCTCTATTGCTATTGGCGAAGGTGTAAAGGGAAAGAATGTCGCCAGATTATTTGCCGAACAGAATATAATTGCCAAGTACATTGAACACACCACACTTGAGGCAAAGGATGATGTGCGGATATTAGAGGAAATCCTTCATTCTAATGTTGAGGCAGGTAATAGGGTTCTGATTGAGGGGAAAAGACGGGGTGTTATTATTGGCGGCTTGACCCGTGCAGGTAATGAGGTTACTACTAAAGAACTTGGGTGTACAGCCGGAATTAAAACCATGGTAGAGGTTGGCGGCTCGCCAAGAACAAGACAAGAACTGTCTGCACTTCAAAGTGTTTATCAACAGGAGATAAATATCTATCAACAATTAGAATTAAATATTGCTCACTTAAAAAAACAAAAGAATGAAGGCAAACTTTCTCTTGAGGGTGACATGAGATTAAAAAGGCTCGAATGGAAACATAAAAAACTCACCATACGCATGCAAAAATATACCAATCAAAAGGAATTCATGGAAACAAGAATAAAAAGAGCAGAACCGGGTGTGATAAATGTTTCAGGCTGCCTTTATCAAGGGGTAACGATTACAACAAAAACAGCAACCATGTTGATAAAAGACCAGTACAAGGCTGTCTCCCTTGGATTTGATGGTGTTGGGGTGGAAATATGTCCCTTTGGAGCGTATAAAGAGCCGGCAGAGGTGGCAGAGAGATGAATTGCAAGTTAATCGTAAGCGTTTAGTTTAACTATTCTAATTAACTATGCGACAATTAACAGTTGACACGACAGTAACTATTTCGATAAATTTCTCAAGGAGGTAGTAGTATTATGAATGTTGTCAAAGGCATATACAAGGGTAACTCTATTAAACTGTTAGAACCTATAACTGCCAAACAAGGGATAGAAGTAGAAGTAATTTTTCCCAATACAGTAGACAAAGAAGTTTCTTTTGTTAATGCTATGAGTCAGGAAATTGACCGTATGAATAAGGGATTCTCTTTAGGTGGTGGCCACTATTATCAGAAACGGGAGGAACTGCATGAACGATAGGTGGTTTATTGATACTAACATTTTACTATATGCCTATGATCGAGAGGCAGGGCGTAAACATCAAATCGCAAAAGAGCTTATTACGCAATGCTGGGAACGGGCAATTGGAGTAATTAGTGTACAGGTTCTTTGTGAGTTCTTTGTTCAAGGGACTCGGACAAAAAATAAGATTATTGAACCGATAGAAGCAAAGTCTATTGTGTACAATCTGGCGACAAATTGGTGTGTAATTTGTCCTGATGCGACTCTTATTATAGAAGCAATTCGAGGACAAAGTGAACACCAACTTTCGTTTTGGGATGCTCTCATTTGGGCAACGGCAAAAAAAGCAGGAACTCAATATCTTTACACTGAAGATTTTCAACACAGGCAGATTGTTGAGGGAGTTCAGTTTATTAATCCTTTTGTCGTAGAGCCTAAGCCAAGCGCACTATCTTCAGGTAGTGATTACAATATTTAAGGAAAAGAGCAGGAAGAAAATAAAGAGATTGTGAATAACATTTGGAGGGATTACTAATGATTTGTCCTCATTGTGGATATGAAAAAAATACAGAGGATGCCCTTTGCTGTAATCTGTGTCATGAATTGTTTCGCAAAAAAGGAATTGCCCTGCAAGAAAAGGATAAGCAAGAGATTGCTACCTTTAATGACCTTCCAGACGAACTAAAGGTAATCCTCTCAAAGGAAAAGGATGAGGTTAACCGCAGCAGTCAGGACAATTTTATTGATTCCAAAAAAATGATGTTAATTGGCATCTTGCTTGTTTTTATTCTATTGATAGTCGGCGGTATATTTGTGCTGCTGCCAGTAGTGCGAACAATTCTAACAAAAGGGCAGGGATAATATGTGGTCTGAAAAATGGAACAGGATATTTGAGGCACTTAATGACAGGGTTATTCTCTGTAATCAGCTTACGAAACATACAGATATTACCTATCGAATGGTAAATGACTGGGATTCAAGGGGAATGTTTGATGCTGAAAGGCAGACAACCCGTGGCTGGCGAAGATTTTCTATGGCTGATGTTATCAAGCTTTCTATTATAAAAAAACTTAAAAGTGCGGGATTCCCTTTATATAAGCTAAAAGGTATATTAAGCTGGTTAGAAAATAACCCGGCCATTGAGTTTAGTATCAAGCAATTAACAGAGGATACTAATTGCTATCTCTATACAGACTTTGAGGATGAATATGGCATATACTCTGATGAAGAGCTGTTGAATTTTCTTAGGCTTAAAAAGGAAAAAGAACGAATATCCATCATCTTTCCAGTAAATCATCTGATAAAAAACATTCTTGTCTCCGTCAAATCCACATCCCTTGAGGTAAAGATTATATCCGGGCAGTATATGTTTAAGGTTAATAAGGAATGGATTATTCCGTGAAATAAGGAGATGAGGAAGTAGTGCACCTTATTTGTCAAGACAATTTTTATTAAATTTGTAATGAGTCAGTGATTAGTATGTGAGATATTTTCACCTAACCCTATAGTTTACAGAGGAAGAGCCATGTAATAAGTGTAAATCCTAAGGATATAATCCTTGCCAACGGCTCTTCCGCCAGAGGTGCTACCTCCGCCAGAGGTGCTACCTCTCATTTGTAATTACTCCTGTTTCGTTGCAATTATGAGATTTCTCCCTTTTGGTCGAAATGACAGTCGAAATGACAGTCGAGAGGTTGTTACGGAACTAATAATCAGTGGCAACACTATACCATATATAGCACCTGCTGCTGAGATTAGCACAATATGCTGTATGCTTCTCGTACCAAATTCCCATTCCGTAACAGCCTGTCGAGCAGCAATTCTCGGTGAACAACATGAGACTAATGTTTTTTCATTCATTGCCCCTGTCAGCGAGAACATCTGTGGTAGGGGCGAACGGCCGTTCGCCCCTACGCCATCCACCGCAAGATATTTTTGCACACCAATTGTCATTTGCCATATTATTTGGGATATTTTCAAAACAGCATGGATAATGTTGCACAAAATGTAATGCCATTATTCAGGCAATTGTTCACCGAGAATTGCTGATTGCTGCAGCTTAACTACCTCAAAGAGTGCATTTTTGCTTGAGGCAGAACCATCAAATGGTACGAGGATTTTGTTATATCTTCCCATGATTACATTCCTCCTTTTGTTGCCGTCCGATACCCCTGCCACATAGATTTAAGGACAATAAAGGCACCTGTGGCTAAAGCAACAATCATAATAACAAAGCTTGTATTTTTTAATAGATTCATCATATCTTCCGGGATAGTCGGTATTAATCCGAGTTGAGACATGTAGACAGGCACCATTAAAACCCGGCTAAAAAGGACAATAACCATGATTAAACCCATAACCACCTTTATTATAAATGGCTTGACATAGGTTGTTCCCATTGCCCCAAGTTGAATGCCAAATAGAGAGCCGGCAAGGATAATCATTGCCAGCCGAATGTCAACCAATCCATGCAATGCATACTTAAAAGAACCTCCCAAACCCATAACAAAGGCAATAACCAGCTCTGTAGCAGAAGCCATAAGACTGGGAGCACCTAAGACATATATCATTGAAGGTACTCCAATGAAACCACCAACAGCAATGGTTGCGGCAAGCATCCCTGTAGCAAAACCGAGTGGAATGGTAAAGAGAACAGAGACTCGTGCCCTTAAACTCTTAAAATAAACCATGGTTCCCGGAATGTTGACAGACTGAACCCAGCAGGCAAGTCTTGTTGGTTTTTCTTCTTCATCGATAGTTTCTGATTTATAAACCTTCCATGCATCGAGAAAGACAAAACTGCCTACCAAAGCAAGTATGACCACGAATGACACACTTATATAAAGATTAGAACCGGCATCCCCAAAGGAATTCTTGATATTCTCCTGGATCTGTGCCCCATATAACATCCCTGCCTCAGCAGAGATACCCATGATTAGCCCAAGTTTCACATCTACCTGACCATATCTGGCGCGTTTAATTGCCCCTACAAGTGCCTTGGGGAACTTATGACACATATTGCTTGCTACGGCTACAAGACCAGGTACACCCAAACTCATCATCCCTGGTGTTAAGACAAAGGCACCGCCTGAACCTATAAATCCGCTGACAAGCCCTCCAACAAATCCTATCATAAAGAGATAAATAATATTTATCGTATCCAGATTAATAAAATTAACAGATATCTCATGCATCCTTTTTCTCCTTCTTCTTTGCCGCCTCAATCCCCAGCACGGTCCAGAAACAAGATGTGAAAGTGCCGTGAATATATGAAAAGATAAATGCTGTAACTATGGGCAATACAGCATATAATCCACCTTTGCCAAAATAGTGATTGATTAAATCCTGCCTCATAAGCAAAATGGTATAGAGTATTATTGAAATACAACCCATCAGGAGCATCTTTCCGTAAGGCTTTCTTTTGTATCCTGACATCTATCCCTCCTTTCCCTGTCTTGTAATAAGTACAATAGGTTTCGTTATATCTTTAATCATCTTACCTTTATCCAATACCCTTGAAAGGCTATGGCTCAGAAGAATCATGCTAATAGCGGGTCTTTTTTTAAGAAGCTCCTTTATGAGGGAGATAGTATCCCCGACCCTTACTTCACAGATAAAATCTACCGCAGAGCCGACACATTTCTCACTTAGCTTCCGGACATTTTTACTCTCAACTGCCTTGAGCCTTTTGTTCTGCCCGGTTAGGAGATGGTTCCTTGCCATATCAGGGGAACCTCCCTCAGCCAAGGCAACAGCAATCATCATCTCCTCATAGGTATTTTTGGGTTGCCTGTCTGTAACCATCAGGACAGCTATCCCTGCCTTGAGTGTCTGGGCAAGCTCAAGCACATAAGAAAATCCCTCATCCCATTCATCCGTATCTTTTGTAACAAATAGAAGCTCTTCCTTCATCGTTCTTTCACCACCTGCCAAACAATAAGCAAAAAGCGTGCCAAATGTAAATCCATTGAAATTAAAGGGGAAGCGTTATGTTGTGGCGAGAATGGTTGTTTCAAATTGAAACGGTTGTGAACAGAGGGGATGGTGATGCCATTAATCATCAAGGCATGTAATGGGTCAGTAAAATGGGGGGAAATTGTTTAGCGGAAGGTGTATTTTGTTTTAGTAAAGTGAACTGGACACATATTAATAGAGAGAGACACACCCCTAACCCCTCTTAATAGAGGGGAATAGGAAGGGGATATGGCTAAAAATGCTGGGGTGTAGAATTCCCCTCTAAAATATGGGATGGTGTAGAATTCCCCTCTAAAAGAGGGGATGGTGTAGAAATTCCCCTCTAAAAAGAGGGGGTAGGGGGTGTGTATCTTTCCTGTAGAAATTTTCCCCATTTCATTGACCCATTACATGGTACAACAATTCTCTAATCTTAAGTGCAATTACACAACTCTGGTTTATTTATTCAAAATCCGCCAGAGGCTGGTTCTTGAGATACCCAATACGCTTGCGGCTTTTGATTTGTTATCCCCTGCAATCTCAAGCACCTTCTCTGCATAATCCCTGTTGATCTCGTCTATTGTCCTGATCCTGTTGGGATCTATTGCTTCAATGGCAAAAAGATTTATGCTCTGTGGAAGGTTTTCGGGTCTGATCATGGATGTCTTTTCTAAGATTACTGCTCTTTCTATAATATTTTCTAATTCCCTGACATTTCCGGGAAAGCCGTATGACATAAAAACATCCATAGCTTTCTGACTGAATCCCTCAATCCTTTTATTAGCCTTTGCTGAATGTTTTTTAAGAAAATGTTTAGCAAGTAAAGGAATGTCCTCTTTCCTTTCACGAAGCGGAGGGATGTGAATATCCATGACATTAAGCCGATAATATAGATCCGTTCTGAAATTGCCGTTTTGCAGAAGTGTTGTTATGTTCTGATTAGTGGCGGCAATAAATCTGACATCAACCCTTCTTGGTTTTGTCCCGCCGAGCCTAAAGAATTCTCTATCCTCTATAACCTTTAATAATTTAGCCTGCAGGGCAGGTGACATCTCAGCTATCTCATCTAAGAATAATGTCCCATCATTGGCAATCTCAATCAATCCTTGCTTAGAGGTAACCGCACCGGTAAATGCACCCTTTTCATAGCCAAACAGCTCACTTGCCAGCAGTTCTCCCGTAAAGACGGCACAGTTTAAGGATAGAAAAACACCATCAGCCCGATGTCCTGTATCATGGATAAGCTTTGCCACCAACCCCTTGCCCACCCCGCTTTCACCTGTTATCAAGACATTACAATCAGACTCTTTCAGCCCGGAGATGATATTTATTACACCCTCCATCATCTTGCTTTTGGCAATAAATGGCCGATTTTCATTTATATTGAGAGAGGCTTTAAGGGCAATGTTTTCTTTTTCTAATCTATTTTTCTCCTGAATCTTTCGTACCTTTAATCTCAATTCATCAAGGTTAAAAGGCTTGGTAATATAATCAGTAGCACCCTTTTTCATGGCATCAACAGCAGATTCTACGCTGGCAAAACCAGTGATTATTATTACATCAATATGGGGGTACTCCTCTTTGACCTTAGCAAGCAGGCTTAGTCCATCTAATCCCGGCATCTTTATGTCGGCGATAAGAAGGTTGCACCCCTCATTCTCAATCTTGTTCCATGCCTCAAGCCCATTCTGCACACCGACAACTGTCCAGCCTTCCCCTTCAAGTGAAAGCTTAAGGTGTTTCAGGGCTATCTCTTCATCCTCAGCAATTAATATCTTAAATTTCATGTTTTCTCCCGGTAAAATTATGCTCTGTACAATTAGAAATGAGAAATTATATCCACAGATTTCACAGATTACCACAGATTATTAATTTTTTAGTCCTATGTCCAACTATCAGCAACTATTGGAGTTAATCCTTTAGGATTTCATTATGAAAGGCTAAATGAGGTAGCAAGAGGTAGCACCTCTGGCACCTGAACTCCAATCATCACATCTGTGTAATCTGCGTAATCTGTGGATTAAATTCTAACTGTACAGCTCGCAAGATTATGGTAAAGGTAGTACCCTTGTTCGGCACACTAATAACCCCTATCTTCCCATGATGTCTTTTTATGATATTATAAACAATTGCCAGCCCCAAACCAGTTCCTTTTTCCTTTGTGGTAAAAAACGGGTCAAATATTACAGGTATATTTTCAGGAAGAATGCCTTTGCCTGTGTCAGAAACCTTAATTGAGACATCGTTTCCAACAATATCAATCTCTACATCCAGCAAGCCATTATCCCCCATGGCCTCAACCGCATTACTAAAGAGGTTGATAAATACCTGCTGCAAGAGATGCCTGTCAGCAAGTACCTCAAGCCATTGTGGAGATTTAAGATT
This sequence comes from bacterium, assembly GCA_018814245.1. Lineage (GTDB taxonomy): Bacteria > UBA9089 > CG2-30-40-21 > CG2-30-40-21 > CG2-30-40-21 > CG2-30-40-21. Next base: position 1,357 of record JAHIZN010000252.1, on the reverse strand, counting down.
AGATTTAATCTTAGCCCATTCACTTGTTGTTATCTGGCCAAGTAGCTGCTGTATCATGCTCACGATGTCAATCATTTTTAGTTCAAGAGATTTTTCTCTTGCAAATTCAAGGAGGTCATGGACAATTCTTTTTACCCTGATGCTCTGCGAAAAAATATCCTCTACAGATTCTCTGACTATTTGGGGATAATTCTCATGTCCTATTTCCTTTGACAGGGTTTGTGCGGCAAGATAGATATTATTCAATGGATTATTAAGCTCATGAGCAACGCCTGAGGCAAGGGTACCGATAGAGGCGAGTTTCCTGCTTTGAAGCAATTCCTCATTCTTTTTGTTAATCTCTTTTTCTCTTGCCAGAAGGTCATTTTCCATCTTGTCAAATGCCTTGACTAGAACACCTACCTCGTCATGTTTTTCAGGGATTGACAAGGATGGAAATTCGCCTTTACCTGTTTTTTCTACAGCAACGGTTAATACCTTTAAACGGCTTACCACACTGTGAGTTATGACTAACAGAAGCACAAAGCCCAGACCAAAAAAGAGTGGAAAGAATACCAATGCCACAAATCCTGTGGAGTGGATAACACCCTCTACCTTTATCCTTGCCGATTTATCCAACTCATTGGTAAGGTTCAATACCTCTTCGCCATTTTTTCTCAAGGTATTGATCTCCATATCCAAAGCTTCAAGCGTTTTGATGATAGGGGCATCACCTTTGAGTGAAAATATCTCCTCCAGAAGCTTTGCGTTAATCAGAGGTCTTTCCAGAAAGGTAGACTCAATAATGGGAAAGAAGACAGAATATCCATGGAAAGACGGCTTGAGTTGAGCAAAGCCCTTTTGAAAGTCTACGGCAAGGTTTTCAATACGACCAAATCCTTGGCCATATTCATCAATCTTTGCAGCTAAGGATTGAAGTTTCTTGGGGTTATCAAAGGATGCACCCTTTTTGAAAACGGTTTTTAGCTCTTTCAGATAAATATGAACATATCTTCTTTCTTTATCATCCCCATAAAGGAAGAAGTTTTTTTCATGTCTCCTGAGCAATAATGATTTACTTCTTATAGTATCTGACAGCTCAAGATAGCGAATCTCCCTTTTACTATTTATAAAACCGAGATAGGTAGCGATGACAAAACTAACTATGATAACTGATGTTATAAAAAAACTAAGAACTATCTTTTTCTTTAGCGGCATATAATTTCCCCAATTCTTTCGACCTGTGCGGTTGTGGATAATTACATCAAGCTTATAAAACACCGACAATTGTTCCGTTAGGAACATAATATCGGTAGAACAATTATAAACAAATCAATCAGTTCCGTAGGAACTGTATAATTTCAAACCGATTGAATTT
>JAHIZN010000251.1 GCA_018814245.1 bacterium | reverse complement strand
GATCTTACGCAGATTACGCAGATTATCAAAAAATGGAGAAGGAAAATCTGCTGGCAATTATCTTTTAATCTGCGGTAATCTGCGAAATCTGCGGATATATTCCCTCCAGAATTCACAAAAAAAGGGAGACTGCACGAAATCACTTGCTGCAATCTCCCCTTCATAAGCGTTCAGTCGTCAGTAGAAAGCTAAAAGACCAGCCTGTTTATAGTGATAATGCCTTGCATCCCTCGCTGTTGGAGTATGGTGTGCTTAATAGCTGACCGCTGCCCTTAGTCGTTCTTAATCGTATCCAGCAACTCTCCCTTTGCGTTGTAGATGTCAACCTTAATTGGGATTGTTCCGTTCAACTCGTGCGTGGCACAAGAAAAACATGGATCATATGCCCGAATAGCCATCTCTATCTTGTTCATAATCCCCTGGTCATAGTTACCATTTTTGATCAGGTTCATTGCTGCCCACTTAACAGACATATTGATAGGGGCATTATTATGGGTAGTACCAACAATGATATTAACTGCGGTAACCATCCCATTTTCATCTGTGGTATAATCATGGATGAGTGTTCCCCGTGGTGCCTCAACCACACCCACTCCCCTGCCGGCTACCGGTTTTAAGGCAAGCCGTATATCGGGTGAGGTGATATCAGGATCACTCAAAAGTTCAATGGCATGTTCTGCGGCATACAGCATTTCTATCAACCTTGCCCAGTGGTGTAACAGGGTAAGCTGAGCAGGTCTGCCAAAGTTTGAGCGAAATTCCTCAAACTCTGCCTGAGCCAATGGTGTTGCCAGTTTATCCGCAACATTCATTCTGGCTAAGGCATTTACCCGATAGATGCCTACTGGGTTATCCAGATCCATGGAAAATCCGTCTGCCTTCTTATCGTATGGGAATTTGAGGTATGTCCATGGCTCCACATGCTCGGCAATGTGGTCAAGGTAATCTTTTGACTCAAAATCCTCATAGCTGCCATCCTTTTTCATCATTCTAAGTTTGCCATCATAAAGATTCATTGCCCCATCATCGGTAACCGTACCCATAAAACCGGTTTCAATGGGTGCATACGATTTTACCAGATCCAGATATGGCGGGAAGATATTCTTCTTGGCAAAGTCCATGGCAAATTTAGCAAACTCAAGGCATTCATTTGCCATCTCCTTAAGCTGAGCCACCTCATCCCTGGTAATTGGCTTGCTCCAGCCGCCAGGGCAGGCAGCATCCGGATGAATAGCCTTGCCAGCCATTACCTGGGTCATCATCTGGGCAATATACCTTATTTTCACCACCGCTTTAGCAATATCCGGAACCTTGCCCACGATACCGATAACATTCCTTACGGTATAATCTGCCTCTGGCCCCATGACAAAATCCGGTCCAGAGAGGATAAAGAAATGCAACACATGGGAGTGGATAAAATGAGCCATATACGCAAGCTCACGAATCTTTTTAGAAGCTATCGGTATATCAACCCCAAAGACCGCATCCGTTGCCTTGGCACTGGCTAAGTGATGTGCCCATGGGCAAACACCGCATATTCTCGGCACAATTCTTGGTATCTCCTCTATTGGTCTACCGGTACAAAACTTCTCAAAGCCTCGCAGCTCAACTACATTTACCCTGCTATCTGCCACATTACCGGAATCATCAAGATGAATAGTAATCTTGGCATGTCCCTCTATCCTTGTTACTGGTGCTATTGTTATTGTTTTTGACATTTTAATCACCTTCCTCCCATTCCGGGTTTAAGCCTTCCCTGTGCCCCGATAAATCTATTAAATGTTGGCGCCCTATCAACAATCTCCCTCGGATTTAACCCGATGGAGGATAATGCCCCCATCATATCGACCATAGGATTTGCTCCTTCACGAATGGGACCATAGCAGCCGCGGCAAGGCATATATGCCTTAATACATCTTGTCACCTTCTCACTGCCACCGCAGCCGGACATCGTTGCCGGCCCCTGGCATAGAAAGCCTTGCTCCATAAAACAACGCACCTCACTTAAGGGCTGACCAGGGGTGAACTCAACCGATTCCAATGGCCTCTTGATAGCGGTAACCGCCTTTTTCTCTCGCTTTGTCGGGCATTCATCACAGACCGAGCGTTCTGTCAGCTTAAATTCTCTCCCCTCTAACAAACAGGTCAATGCCTCGGCTAATAACTCTGGTGTGGTTGGACATCCAGGAAGTTTTATGTCTACCTTGACTATCTCGCTGACCGCATAAACCCGCTCTTCAAGGGCAGGAATCTCTTGTGTTGGTGTTGCCGCCGCATCTGTACTTGGGGTATCCTGATACACAAGTTTAGTAATATCAGCTACGGTACAAAGATTGTTCAATGCAGGAATCCCACCATATGTAGCACAAGCACCAACCGTAATCAAGGTCTTACACTTTCTACGCATCTCTTCGGCTACATGCCTATTCTCTTCATTCCGAACACTACCTGAAATAAGCCCTACATCTGCCTCTGGAATCTCTAATTTTTCCCGCTCACCCATCTGTCCATAATACTTATGGTCCATAATAACCGGCATATGAACAAACTCTAACTTTGGTAACAAATCAAGCAATGCCTCTCCCAAATCAAGCAATGTTACCTCACACCCGCCACAAGTGGCTAACCACTCTTCAGCAACCTTAACAGCCATCATTCCACCTCCTTAAGATTTGTCTGATTTGTCTGACTTGTCCGACAGGTCGGACCTGTCCGATTTGTCCGACCTGTCAGACTAAAATGTCCTGAATGAACTCGGCCCAATCTGTTTTATCGCCATGGTCATTTCCTGCATTACCTGAGCAAACTTTGGCCCCTCAGAGGCAGAGATCCATTCGAGTCGAAACCGCTCTGGCTCCAGACCAAAATCCTCAAGCATCAAACCAATGGCATCTGCCCTGGACTCTGCCTTAAGATTTCCCTCAAGATAGTGACAATCCCCATGATGACAGCCACAGATAAGTACACCATCTGCACCCTTGGTCAAGGCATCTATGACCAGATTTGGATGCACCATGCCAGAACACATCACCCTTATAATCCGAATATTGGGTGGATATTGCAGCCTTGACACCCCGGCCAGATCTGCCCCGGTATACGAACACCAATTACAGCAAAAGGCAATAATTATTGGTTCAAATTCATTCGACACGGTGGTAACCCCCTCGTATAATTAAAAATTATGAATTATGAATTAAAAATGGAGGAAAAAGAGACTAACCACAAAGACACGAAGACACTAAGGAATTAAAAATTAGAGAATGTTAAATCTTTGTGTCTTAGTGTCTTGGTGGTGAAATCTTTTCTTTTCCATTTTTCCTTCTATTTCCCCTTCACCACAACAAATCGACTTGTAGAAGTCTGATCCTATAATTTTTAATTCTGTTGCAGCGCTGCCTCAACCATAGCCGAAAGCATCTCCAGCTTAAAGTGCCGCACATAGATTCCCTTCTTGGGGCAGGTGGCCATGCAGACACCACAACCCTTACACTTAGCCTCATCTACCCTTACCGTCTTTTTGACTGCCCCATCCCTCATATATTCTACCATGGTTATTGCCTTATAAGGGCATGGGTCAACACAATAGGCACAACCATCGCAGTTTGCATCAACCACAAAGGACAGTGCAGGATCAAGCTCAAGCTCATTCTTTGAAAGTATGGTTGCTGCCCGTGAGGCAGCGGCCTGTGCCTGTGAGATTGATTCATCCCTTGTTTTGGGTCTATGTGCCAAACCACAAAGGTATATCCCCTCAGTAGCAAACTCTACTGGTTTAAGCTTCATATGAGCCTCTAAGAGAAAACCTGATGGCCCAAGGGGAACCCTTAGCAGCTTACTCATCTCTTGATTATCAGGCACTATCGGAGACGAAAGGACTAATAAGTCAGGGGTTATTTTCAGGGACACATCAAGTAATGGCTCGATTACATCCACCGATAATCCACCATTATTTAAGGAAACAATGGGTTTGTTATCTGTGGAATATCGAATAAATATTACACCCTTTTCCCTTGCCTTCTGGTAATATGCCTCCTTAAATCCATAGGTGCGAATATCACGGTACAGAACATATACCTCAAGCTCAGGATTTATTTCCTTTAGCTTCAAGGCATTCTTTACTGCCTGCTGACAGCATATCCGACTGCAATAAACACGATCGGGCTGCCTTGACCATACGCATTGAATCATAACAACAGAGCGGACACCTGACAATTGACGACTGTCCGCCGCTCTTTCCTCCAATTCCAGCTGTGTCATGGAGGCTACTGCATTCGCAGGGGTGACAGTTGTGAGGTCAGCCATTCTTTCCTCTAATTCTATCTGTGTCATCACTCTTTTATCCTGACCATAGAGGTACTCTGTCGGCTTTAATTCAGATGCACCATTAGCAACTATTATTATCCCATGCTCTATGGTCTCATCTTTACCATTACTGCTCAGGGTAGAGATGAAATTTCCTATAGAGCCCTCTACGCTTGAGATAACGGTATTGGTATAAAGACAAATATTTTCATGCTGCCGTATCCTTTCTACCAATTCCCTCAGCTTCTGTTGGGGATCATTAGTCCCATCAAGCGAGTATTTAATCCGGCGAAAAACACCGCCCAATTCAGTCTCTCTCTCTACCAGATACACCTTGAACCCTGCATCTGCCAGTGTCAGTGCTGCGGTCATCCCTGAAAGTCCACCGACAATAACCAATCCACCTTGTTTTATCTTAAGCAATCCCGGGTACAATGATTCAGTCAGCCTTACCTTTGCCACAGCCATTCGGACAAGATCCTTTGCCTTACGGGTGGCAGCCTCAGGCTCATTCTGGTGTACCCATGAGCATTGATCACGGATATTAGCCATCTCAAACAGGTATTTATTTAAGCCCGCCTCCCGGATGGTATCCTGAAACAATTTTTCATGCGTTCTGGGCGTACACGATGCCACAACTACCCGATTAAGGTTATGCTCACGAATCTTTTCCTTTATCAAGCCCTGCGAATCCTGGGAGCAAACATATATCTTTTCCTCAACACAAACCACACCCGGCAGGCTCGATGCATATTTTGCCACACCCGGCACATCCACCACACCGGCAATATTTATCCCGCATCTACAAACAAACACACCAATCCTTGGCTCCTGTCCCTTAACATCAATCTCGGCAGGGTACTCCTTGTGTGTAACCAATGAACCCCTTGCCTCAGCAAGTAGTATCCCTGCCTCTGCAGCCGCACTTGATGCCTGCATCACTGTTTCTGGAATATCCCTTGGCTCCTTAAATGTACCAGCCACATAGATTCCATGTATATTCGTGGCAGATGGTGTAAAATCAGATGTCTTGCAAAAACCATATTCATTCAGCTCAACCCCGAGGCGTCCAGCCAACTCCTTACTCCCCTCGGTTGGTACAAGTCCGACCGAAAGCACCACCATATCAAAGGTTTCTTCCTTAACATTATTTTCATCCTCATAGCGTAGGATTAAATCCTTGCTTTCCTCAATCTCCCTGACCTCTGCTACCCTTGAATGGATAAAGCATACCCCGTATTCATCCCTTGCCTTGTTGTAATACTCCTCAAACCTCTTGCCATAGATACGCATGTCCATATAAAATATCGTGGTTTCGATTGGTTCGGCTGCATGTTCTTTGGCGATAATTGCCTCTTTGACGGCATAGGTACAGCAAACCGCAGAGCAATAGGGATTGCCCTTATTCCTGTCCCTTGAGCCAACGCATTGTATCCATGCGATTTTTTTGGGTTGCTTGCCATCAGAAAGCCGTTGCAAATGCCCCTCAAATGGACCAGAAGCAGATAAAATACGCTCCAATTCGAGCGAGGTAATCACATTCCTGTACCTGCCATACCCATACTCACCCCTGATGTTTGCCTTAAAACCATCAGATCCCTGGGCAAGGATAATTGCGCCCACATCAATATCTATCTTTTCTTCCTGCTGCTTGAAATTTATCGCCCCGGCATCACAGAACTTCTCGCAAACCCTGCACTTACCGGTATTGAGATGAACACAGTTGCAACTATCAATGGTGGCCTTCCTTGGTATTGCCTGTGGATACAGGATATAAGCAGCCGAGCGCGGACGCAGTCCCATATCATACTCATCAGGTATCTTTCGTATCTCTTGATCACATAAAATAGCTGCATTTATCGCACCAGTGGGGCAGACCTTCTCACATGCCCCGCATCCCATACAAACCTCAGAGCGTATCTCAAAGGGTACATCCACATGCCGCCGCCATCCCCGATTAACAAAGCCAATGGCACCTACACCCATAATCTCATGACATACCCTGACACATTTACCACAGAGGATACATTTGCCGTTTTTCAAGGCACTATTTGTCTTAAACCTTGTCTGAACCAGTCCCATCTCTCTGGCAATATCCTTAAGGACAGGAGACTCAGGCTCTCTTGCCAAAAGCAGCTCAAGGATATGACCCCGTATCTTCAGAATACGGCTTGAATCCGTGATAACCTCAATCCCCTCTGCAACCGGATACAGACACGAGGCAACAACCCTCCTCCTCCCACCGGCATTTATCTCAACCATACAAAGCCGACACCCGCCATATGGCTCCAGTGCCTTATGATTGCACAGGGTTGGGATACGGATACCCATGGCAGAGGCAGCCTCTAAAACAACTGTATCCTTTTCTGCCTGAACGCGTTGTCCATTAATTGTAAATTCAACCATGATTCCCCCCACCATGATAAATCAAATCACCATGATAAATCAAATCACCATGATAAATCATGGTGCTATTCTCAATTGAGGACAGCACCACGATTTATCGTGGTGAAAAATCAGTCAGTTATTGGTAGAAATTGGTAGTCGCAACTGCCAGAGGTGCTCTCCTCTTGTGGTTGTCCGTTGTTTGAGTAACTACAATCGCATCCGTATCTTTCTGATAATCTGTGAAATCTGCGTAATCTGCGGATAAATCTTAATCCTACCTCACCATCACTGCCCCAAACGGGCAATCCTCAAAACAAATACCACACTTGGTACACTTATTCCCATCCAGGGTGTGAGTTTCTTTCTTCTCTCCAATAATTGCACCCTGCGGACAATTCTTCTTGCAGACCCCACACCCATTACATTTTTCCACATCAATAATAAATGTGACCAATTCCTTGCAAGCCCCGGACGGACACCTCTTATCCTTGATATGAGACTCATACTCATCTCTGAAATAACGAAGGGTACTCATCACCGGGTTTGGGGCAGTGGTTCCCAGCCCGCACAGGGCTGCGGCAGTAATGGTCTCACCAATTTCCATTAAAAGATCGAGGTCGCTCTCCTTACCATTACCGCTGCATATCTCACTCAATATGTTATGCATCTGCCAGACACCCTCACGGCATGGTACACACTTGCCGCAGGATTCGTTTTTAAGGAATTCAAGGAAATAACGGGCAATATCAACCATACAGGTATGATCATCCATGACAATCATCCCGCCGGAGCCCATCATGGAACCAACCTTTGTCAGCTCATCAAAATCAACCGGTGTATCAAGAAAATCCTCAGGGATGCATCCACCCGAGGGACCGCCTGTCTGAACAGCCTTGAATCTCCTCTTCTTTGGGATACCGCCCCCAATATCGTTCACAATCTCCCGCAGGGTAATACCCATGGGCACCTCAACAAGACCCGTATTATTTATCTTGCCGACCAAAGAGAATATCTTTGTTCCCTTACTATTTTCCGTACCAATCTTAGCGTACCAATCAGCCCCTTTATTTATAATCAATGGCACATTTGCCCATGTTTCGACATTATTCAGGTTAGTTGGTTTATCCCACAGTCCTCGTTCTGCACTTCGGATATATTTTGCCCTTGGCTCACCAATCCTGCCCTCAATAGAGGCAAACAATGCCGTGGATTCGCCGCAGACAAAGGCTCCGCCGCCGCGCACCACCTTTATATCAAAATCAAACCCAGAGCCCATAATATCCCTGCCAAGCAGCCCATACCCCCTTGCCTGTTCAATGGCTGTCTCAACATTTTTTACTGCCAGAGGATATTCATTTCGTACATACACATACCCCAGGCTTGAGCCAATGGCATAGGCACCAATAATCATCCCTTCCATGACCAGATGAGGATTTCCCTCAAGCAGGCTTCCATCCATATATGCCCCTGGATCCCCTTCATCCGCATTACAGATAACATACCTTGGTTCACCCGGTGCCTTGCGAGTGGTCTCCCATTTTATACCGGTTGGAAATCCACCGCCGCCGCGTCCGCGAAGCCCGGATTTCTTAATCTCTTCAATTATTTGTTCAGGAGGCATCCCAGAAAGAACCTTACCCAATGCCGCATATCCCTTGATAGCAATATAATCTTCAATCCTGGTCGGGTCAATTTCACCGTTGTGACCAAAGATAAAGCGGGTCTGTTTCTTATAAAAAGGCACATCCTCTTCATGGGTAATCTTGCTCTTTGTATTTAAATCACGATAAAGAAGGCGTTCAACTATTTCTCCACTAATCACTGCTGAAAGTATCTCAGGCACATCCTCTGGTTTAACCTGCTGATAGAATACCCCGCTTGGCTTGATAACCACCAATACCCCTCTTTCACAAAATCCATGACAGCCAGTAACCTTTATCCCTACCCTTTCACTTAAGTTTCCCTTTTCTATGCCTTGCTCAAAGGCATCAATTACCATCTGGCAATTATAGGCATGACACCCTGTTCCACCACAAAGGGTAATCTGGATCTTCTCACTCCTGCCCCTCTCCTGAATAATTTGCTGTATCAATGATTCCATCTCTTCCGGAGATTTAATCCTGTTCATTGTATTCCTTCCCTAAATTTTTCGTAATAGTTCACCGCAGAGGCGCAGAGGCACAGAGAATAAATCAGATTGCAGAGCACAGAGGAGACATACTACAGATTTTTCCTCTTTGGCTTTCTGTATTCTGTGTTCTGACTTCTGTTATTTGACTAATTTCCATACTCAGCGTCTCAGCGTCTCTGCGTCTCTGCGGTTAGCTGAAACTGTTAATTTCTCCAATGTTTCCTCAACCCTTGACACTGTCATCTTTCCAAAATATTTGTCATTACTTACAATTACCGGTCCCAGGGCACATGCCCCAAGACAATTAACTGTTTCCAGAGAGAACATCATATCCTTTGTAGTCTCTCCTGGTGCTATTTCCAGATGTCGGGTAAGGGCATCTAAAATCATCCCTGCCCCTCTGACATGGCACGCGGTTCCCATACAAACATTGATAACATACTTGCCTCTTGGCTTCAGGCTAAAGGCAGTATAATATGTTGCTATACCATAAACCTTAGAAAGCGGGACATTAAGCTGTTGTGAAACAACCCTGAGTATATCCGAAGGAAGATAGTTGTAGACTGACTGAATGTCCTGTAATATAGCCAGCAAAAACTCCGGTTGGCTATGATAATTGTTTATAATCGTATTAACCTTTCCTGCATCCTCTGCTGCCAATTCAATCATGGCTGGCTGGCGATTAAAATATGCCTTATTTTGAACCATGCAGTTATTTGTACATATCCCGCAACCAGTGCATTTTTCCTCATCAACAAATCGTGGGTGTTTTACAATCTGCACCTTGAAATTTCCGGCTTCACCCTTTATTTTTTCTAACTCTGCATAGGTAATAAGCTCAATATTTGGGTGTCCGGCAGCATCAACCAATTTTGGTGACAGGGTACACATAGCACAATCATTGGTAGGAAAGGTCTTGTCTAATTGAGACATTCTGCCGACAATAGCAGGCTCTTTCTCAAGCAAATAGACCTTAAACCCTGTTTCAGCCAGATCAAGTGATGCCTGAATACCGCCAATGCCGCCGCCAATAACCAATACTGCACCGGTTTTATTATTGCTCATTAGCTTCACCCCTCTGAACTGTGGCAATCAATTTCTCAGCAGATACCAGATTTTTATCCAATCCCAGCTCTTTTGGGCTAAACCCAAACGCCAGCCCCATTAATTGTGTAAAATAGACAACAGGCAGGTCAAGCTTCACCTTAGATGATACCTCTACCTTTGCATATAATGTTTCCAGAGCCATCTGGCACATTGGGCAGGCAGTAACAATACATTGTGCACCTGCATCTCTGGCTGAGATCAGGATGTTTGCCGTCATTTGCAGGGTTAGCTCCTGATTGGTCATAAGCAGGGTACCACCACAACATTTTGCCTTACATGGGAATTTAAGGCTTTCAGCACCAAGTGCAGTAACTAATCTGTCGAGTAATTGTGGGTTTTCAGGGTCATCAAACCTCGTGATTCGAGACGGCCTGGTCAACAGACAGCCATAATAAGCAGCTACCTTCAGCCCGGCAAGGGATGGCGACCCTGATGGTGATTTTGTCAACAGCTGCCTTACCCTATCAAGACCAATATCGTTTATAATAATATCCAGTGGGTGTTTTATCTGTAGCCTGTCAACAGGAGGTATCTTCTCCTTGATTATTTCCTCTAATTTCTGCTTAATCTCTGGATGAGCACCAATCTCATCCCCAACCCTTAATAGATTTGACAGACATGCCGGGCACGGGACGGTTAAGGTTGTATAATCCTTAGCCGCAAGCACAACATTTCGTGCAGATAGCGAAAGG
>JAHIZN010000250.1 GCA_018814245.1 bacterium | reverse complement strand
TTGGATATTTAGGAGATAAAAAAACGACCTAACGCCTATCGTGAGGATTCTCACGAACGCACACCATACGGTGACAATTAGGTCTTTGTATCTTTAGTATAACACATTATTGACAATTTGTCAAATGCTTTTTTGCGATTTTTCACTTATGAGGGATTATCGCCACTGTCAATCGCATCCTTGCCATAACCAAAGATGACGATTATTTGGCCAACTCCACTAAGCAAGCAAAGGTCAAAGAACACGAACGCCAAATCGATCACATGGTCTATGAATTATACAGTTTAACTGATGACGAAATAGAAATTGTAGAAGGGCTAAGGAAATAAGATATAACATGGATAATCACCGCAGTTCAATTCAGTTAAAAGGATATGATTATTCGCAGACAGGGGCATATTTTATGACAATTTGTGCGTTATAACCGCGAATGTCTGTTTTGGTGAAATCATCGTAGGGGCAATTCATGAATTGCCCCTACCATACGCATACCAAATCAACTGATGAAATAAAAAATTGTGGAAGGGTGTTATGGAAATGAGATATGATTTAGATAATCACCGCCATTCGATTCGTTTAGCGGGGTATGATTATTCGCAGACAGGGGCATATTTTGTGACAATTTGTGTGAATAGCCGCGAATGTTTATTTGGCGAAATCATCAGCGGACAAATGAGGATGAATGAATTTGGGGAAACAGTCCAAACAATTTGGAACAGATTAGAGGAACGATTTACAAATATTACCACGGATCAATTTATTATTATGCCGAATCATGTGCATGGAATTATTGTGATTAATCAATCGGTTGTAGGGGCAATTCATGAATTGCCCCTACCAGACAAAAATCAACGCCGTTGCATGTTGTTACCTAAAATCGTTGGTTACTTCAAAATGAACACCGCAAAACGAATTAACGATTTCCAAAAAACACCGGGCGTTTCGGTCTGGCAACGAAATTATTATGAACATATTATCAGAAATGAAAGAGAATTAAATAAAATCAGAGAATATATTATGTACAATCCCTTGAAATGGGAATTAGATTTTGAAAATCCAAGCAGCAAAAAAGAATATAAAAATTTCACAGAATATTTAGAAGAAAATATAACTCAAGGACTACTCGCACCAAATCGACCAGATAGTAGGGGCAATTCATGAATTGCCCCTACAAAAGACGAAATCGTCATCGCATGAGAATTCAGGGAAGAGATGATGGAAAATATAATAATCTACACAAATTAAGAGGCGGTGAGTAGTATAGATATGCGAATATTTATTATATTTCTTATGATTATTCTGGCTCAAGGAACAGGCGGAGGGAGCCCCTCTGGCAAATGCTATGATAAGCCAAGTATTCCCAACATTGAATCAGTAGTTTTCAGCCCTGATGACAAATTCGTAGCAGCTACAGGACTTGATAAGATTATTTATCTATGGGAAACATCTACAGGTAAGCTTATTAGAACATTCAAGGGACATGCTGCATGGGTTAAGTGCCTTGCCTTTAGTCCGGATGGTAAATACCTTGCCTCAGGTGGTACTGACAGGACACTCCGTGTCTGGGATGTTGCCACAGGAAAGGTTATTCAGATCCTCTCCGGGCATAAATCATGGATTTATTCAATTGCCTTTAGCCCCAATGGGCAATATATTGCCTCAGCCGGTGGAGAAGAGGTTATTCGAATATGTGAGTATAAGACGGGTAAGATGCTCAGGGTGCTCAAGGGACATACCTCATGGGTTAGATCAGTGGACTTTAGCCCTGATGGGAAATACCTTGTATCCGGCGGTGCGGATAACCTTATATGTTTATGGGAGATAGCTACAGGCAATATCATCAAAAAGTTTGAAGGACATGAGACTTGCGTATATTCAACCGTCTTTAGCAAGGATGGTAAATACATTATCTCCGGAAGCAGGGATGGGACAATAGGGCTATGGGACGCAGCCACAGGAAATCGCAGCAAGGTGTTTAAGGGGTATACAACAGATATCTATTGTGCTGCCTTTAGTTCAGACGGAGAATACATGATTACCGGCAGCTCTGATAAGCTGGTTCGATTATGGGATGTGCTTACCGGCAGGCATCGCGGCTATTTACAAGGGCATACAAACGATGTGATTGTTGTTGCCGTTAGCCAAAATGACCGGTATATTGCCTCTGGAAGTAGCGATAAGACAATATGTATGTGGGATGCAGCCAGTGGCAAATTAGTGAAGACATTTAAGGGGCATACTGGTATGGTTATGTCTCTTGCCTTTAGTCGGGATGGGAAATATCTTGTAAGCGGGGGGGCAGACAAAACGGTTCGTGTCTGGGATGTAGAAAAAGGTGTGCAGATTACTGCCTTTACAGGACATGCTGATTCTGTCACGGCTGTTGCCTTTAGCCCTGATGCAAGATTCGTTGCCTCAGGAAGTAAGGATAAAACCATCCGATTATACAAGATAACAAATAATAATTTTGTGCGGGCATATACCGGACATAGTGGTGATGTGTTAAGCCTTGCCTTTGACCCGGTTGATGGAAGATACATCCTTTCCGGAAGTGCAGACAAAACAGTACGGCTGTGGATAACGCTTACCGGTGAGGTTTGCAAAACATTTACAAAGCATACAGAGGATGTGATCTGTGTTGGATTTAGTCAGGATACCAGATTTATCATCTCTGGATCAAGGGACAAGGTGGTTCGATTATGGGAAATAAGAACAAGCAAACAGGTAAGAGAGCTGAAGCAGTATGAATCATGGATATATTCTGCTCATCCCACACCAGACATGAGGTATATTGTCTCAGGCAGCCGTGACGGAAGTGTCCGTATCTGGGATGTGGCTACAGGCAGACAGGCAATGCTTTTGAAGGGGCATACAGATGATGTTACCTCTGTAGATGTTACGGCTGATGGAAAATATATTGCCTCTGGAAGTAGTGATGATACGGTTCGGTTATGGGACATGGCTACAAGGAAGGAGATGCGGGTGTTCAGAAGAGATTAATCTTAATAGCACACGGATAACGCTGATGAGACGGATGGTTACGGATTTGGAGCACTACTACACAGTAACATTAATATGGCTCTTTTTTGCCTCAAATGGGCAGCCCTTTGTAACGAAAGAAGAAAGAACCACAAAGGGTGTAATCTATAGGGAAATAATTGACGATTAATTTAGGTGATTGCAAATGGAAGAACCTGACATGAGGCT
>JAHIZN010000249.1 GCA_018814245.1 bacterium | reverse complement strand
CTTGCCAGAAGGAGATCATGTTTTATGGCGGAGAGCCGCTCCTTAACCCTGATGTGGTAAAACACGCGGTATCATATATCCGCAAAAATGATACAAATGGTGTTTGCAAGATAACCATGTTTACCAATGCTACAGTAATTACCCGGGAAATGGCTGAGTTTCTGGCGAATAATGATGTATTTGTCATTGTTTCCATGGATGGACCAGCGGAGATACACGATCAAATGCGATGCTATGCAAATGGTCAGGGAGGCTTTGAGGATACGGCCAAAGGGTATGATACTTGCAAGGATGCCGGGTGTCGGCTCGGCATATCCATGGTGCTTGGAAGGCATAATATCCCGGAGCTAAAAGAAGCGGTTGAGTACCTGATCAACAGGTTTGAGCCAATTGACCTTGGGTTCAGCACCCTTCACCTTCATCAGCATGGTGATAACCCAGCATTTGTTGATATAAGGCTGCTCACAGAAGAGATGATTGACACCTTCAGATTTATTCGAGAAAAAGGTGTTTATGCAGAGCACCTTTTCAGAAGGATACGGCCGTTTGTAGAACAGCAACTGCGGCTAAAAGACTGCCCCTCGTGCGGCGGCAAATTCCTTGTTACCCCTGATAAAAGCATTGGATTTTGTGAGGCATTTCTTGGCACAGGACATTACTATTACCCATTGGAATCCTTTGATTTATCCAATGAGGGCTATAATGAGTGGAAAGGGATTTCACCCGTAAGGCGGGAGGAATGCCTGAGGTGTCCGTCAATAGCCATCTGCGGCGGCGGCTGTCCCTATGATGCATGGGTACAGCACGGCAGCATCAACAGCCTTGATACAATCCGATGTCAGCAGAGCAATATCCTGCTTGAGTGGCTTATCTGGGATTTGTTTGATCAGATAAAGGGTGAAATAAAAGAGCCGTTGGATATTGTTATCCCTGAGCCAGCCCAAAGACAAAGGATATATTCCAATGTAAATACAACAGATGAAAAACTCCCGCTTAACAGTTATTCAAAATATGGAGAGGGTGCATGAAAAACTTCAGCCTGATCTCTTTATATCACATAAAAAACCTCGGGGTAAGGTCTATTCACGCCTTTCTTAAATCAAAGGGTTATAATTCCAATCTTATCTTCTTTAAGCACAGCTACTTTAATAATGCAGTTGCCCCAACAGATATGGAACTTACGCAATTGACAGGTGTGCTCAAAAAGTCAGAGACAAGCCTTGTGGGGATAAGCGTCAGCTGCTCTGCCTATCTTGAGACTGCTAAGGTGATTACCACGGCCATAAAGGAGGCACTGAATATCCCTGTACTCTGGGGCGGGGTACATGCAACCGTTGATCCAGAGGGGTGCATTCAATATGCAGATATGCTGTGTCTTGGTGAGGGTGAATATCCGATGCTGGAATTGCTTGATGGGATGGAAAGCCAGAAGGATATAAAAAACATCAGGAATTTGTGGTTTAATCAAGAGGGAGGAAGCTCCTCTGGCAGCACGGTGATCAGAAATCCGCTCAGGCCATTAATTAATGACCTGAGCAGCCTGCCGCTGCCAGATTATTCTAATGACAACAAATATTACATCAACAAGGATAAGCTTTATGAGGGTGACCCAATTCATCTGGATTGCTGGGATTATTTTGTACAGGGGACGCGGGGGTGTCCGTACAGCTGCACATATTGCTCTAACAGCCTGTTCAAGGAGATGTACAGGGATCATGGGAAATACATCAGACAAAGAAGCCCGGAGCATGTAATCAATGAATTAATTCAGGCTAAGGCAAGCCTCAAGGGGCTGAAGATGATTACATTTTTTGATGAGGTGTTTGGGGTAAACAAGAAGTGGATTGAAGGATTTTGCCAACAATATAAGGAAAAAGGGCTGAATCTTCCCTTTAGCTGCTATCTGCACCCGTTAGCAGTCAGGGATGATACCCTGAAAATGTTAAAGGGTGCCGGGGTCAGCCTCATTGGTGTTGGTATCCAGAGTGGCTCTGAAAGGGTAAGGGGCAATATCTTCAAACGGCCCGAGTCAAATAAGCAGATAATAGAGGCAGCAGCAACCATACGCAAGCACAAGATCCCGCTTGTGCTGGATCTTATCATGGACAACCCATTTGAAAGCCATGAGGATAAAGACGAGACACTGAACCTTTTACTGAATATTCCCAAACCATTTAAGCTATCCCTTTATTCCCTGATATATTTCCCAAAGACAGGGCTGACAGAAATGGCATTAAAGCAGGGGCTAATCACGCCGGATGATATTGAAGATAAGAGGCAAAGGGTATTGTCGCAATTTCGGGTTACGCTGGGATATGAAAGGGAAAAATGGGACACAGCATGGATTTCCTTATTGATCCTGAGCGGTACACCATGGATTCCAAGGCAGCTGGTATCATTTTTAGCCCGCAGAGGGTTTCTACGGCTGTATCCGTATCCCTTAGTTATACTTGTCAATATCACCAAAGGTGCTGGGTGGATACAAAAGGCTGTCCAAATGGCTATATCCGGGCAAATTACCTCATCTCTGATTAAACGATTTATTGTGCGGGGGAAGAATAAATAAACGGCAGGAAGACAGTAGTGTCCTGTCAACTGTTAATTGTCACATAGTTAATCATGTATGGACAGAGCCTGCCCCCCATGCATTCGCAGAGCCTGCCCCTGCGAATGCAGGGGGTGACAGAGGTGCTGCCTCCCCTGTTTCTGCCCCACCAATAAGCGACCACAAGAGGAGAGCACCTCTGGCAGGTCGCAGCTACAAAGATTCCTACACACAACAATCGATCACATCGTAGCTGCAG
>JAHIZN010000248.1 GCA_018814245.1 bacterium | reverse complement strand
CTTCATAGATGTAACCATGTTCCCTATAGATTACACCCTTTGTGATTCTTTCTCTTTTTGTTGCAATAGCTGTTAGCTAACAAGCTCCCAAATCGCTAACTTAAATGGAAGAAAATTACGATTTCATATGAAGCAGCACAAGACTATCTGGTTATCTGGCTTATTTTTTCCTCAATTGCTTGAATATCCTTTTTGGTAGCAATTCCCATTTCATCCATCATTTTAATTATTTCTTGTCTGATAATCTTCTGGATATCATTCTCTGCTTCCTGTCCTTTTTTTACCAATGCTTCCACGATTCCATCAGCATCTTTTTTTGTTACATCCCCTCTTTGGACCAACTCATTCACCACACATTCAACCTTTTCTTTAGCCAGAGTAGCAATTCCAAGCCCTGAAAGAAAAACCTTTTTTGCTAATTCTAATTCAGAATGACTCATCTTGTACCTCCTTTAGGTAATTATTCAGGTAATCGTTCAGGCTATAACATTAAAAGTGTAAGAAGGGGGATATGGAGATATGACATGAGATATGGGGATAACAATATAATCAATGCCTTAAAATCGAAGGGAAGATTACAGGGTTATCATTCCTAAGGTGATAAGTTGTATTATCCTCATATTTTTCTAATCCCTATATCTCCTTATCTCCTCCATAATCCCCCACATCTCCTTTTCTTACACTACCCGAACGGTTACTTATTCAGCTATTAAATTAGTTAATAATCAAGGAAAATCCTTGCAAATCCACCAGTAACCACTCCCATGAGAGGAATATCAGACAATTTGACTCTCAGATTGTCTGATTCTGACAAGCATTTTGGGTTGACAGCTAATTTTATTCCTTATACTTTTCCACAATATACTTACTATTAGTTGTCATTTTTACCCCAATCTCTCCTGAAGTAACTGATCCTATCATGAGTGGAGCAGTAACATTTACAAACCCTTCCTTTAGTATTTGGTTCTTCATTATCTGACCATCTTTACGAGTAAAGCAAGTTAGAGTAGTACCCCTATCAGCCCCATTAACCGTCATATCGGCAGTAAGTCCTTGTTGTATTATTTTGTTTGCCAACTCTTCTCCGATAAGGTCAGATAATTTAGGCTTTTCGTTAGAGAGAATTGATGTAATAGAACCTGTTATTTTTGCACAATCAGATCCATTCACTATCTCAAATCCTTCAAACATATTTGTCTGAGTAATTGTTGATTTAATGCTTATAATGGGTAAAGAACTAATTGTCTGTCTTTTCCATGTATCGCCCTTAGTCAGTTTTTCTTTTGGAAACATAGAAATACTCTGCTGGATTAACTGTTCTATCTCATATCTTAATGCATCTCCTATTCTTGAACGGGAGGATTCATCCATGCCCAACAAACTTGTCCTCTTATAAACATCCTCTAATAATTCATTCGTACCCTCTGTGCTCAAGATACTTCCATCTGTTGTCACTTTTAAGATTAATATTTTATTTCTTAAAATGTCAGAGACAGAACAACCTTCCAGCAGAGTAGATTCCTTATTAATCAGGATCTCTTCGCTTAATGGCTCAAACTTTTGCTCAAGAGTTACTACGCCATCAGGTGTAATGTTTTTTACACTCTTTACACAAACTAATTCCAGCCGAGTAGTTATTTCATACCGTTTATTCGATACTAATGGCAAAGGTGCTGGCTCTGGGGTTGTTGCAGACCCTACTGAAAGTGATGCTGTACCTGTTGCAGTTAAAGGGGTTGATGGTACATCTGCAATAATATTGGGAAGATTCAAATCCAAAATAAAGGTATTAATCATACATATCTTGTGTTTTAATACCTCTCCTTGAGCATACTTGTATTCTAATTTAACTGTATTTTTAGACATACACCCTGTTCCCAAAATAGTTAAAGTTAGTAATCCTATGATTACCTTTTTCAAATCAATCACCTCATATTTAAGATTTATCACTATTCTATCAGAAATCTTCTTAAAAAGCAAGTAAAAGTTTGAGTGTTATTTGAAAAAAGTTGCAAAGATGATATGGTAGGATGTTACGGCATGTATGGAAGTGTTATTCTAAGCGAATGGGAGAAATCTTAACCCATTGATTTTTTGGTTCTTCCGGGAATTTTGTGGAAAAATAGATCAACCTGTGTAATTAAAAATCACCACTTGTTTGCAGAGAAAGAACCACAAAGGGTGTGAATTCCTAATACTTTACCCGTGAGATTCTTGCACAAAGAGCAAGGAAGTTTGGTGACAACTACAAGAGAGGATCAGCAAATAGATGCAAGGGTAGGGAGGACAACCATTTCTCGCAGTTTCAATGTCATCAGGATGACCCGTTGACCGAATTCTGTGAGATAATATTTGTATCGTTTGTTGACCTTTTTTATCAGGTTATGAGATAGAAGCCGTTTGAGCAAGCGACTAACAGAGCCTGAGGTTTTATTTGAGAGAAGGGATCGTAACATTTTATTGGTAAAGCCGCTGATAAAATTCTCACCCCTACACAGGAGACAAAATAAAGAGGAATCCTCCTTTGACAGGAGATTAAATCCTTTGTATCGGTGACAATTTTCCACTACGGTTCCCGTTAATTGTTCTAATTTTGTAACTACTCAGCTACTGTGATTTTTTAGTGGATTATTAGCCAGCAGCTATTGCAATGTGTAGTTTCCGTTCAAAACTGATCCACTTTTCCACCCCAAAACTGATCCACCCCTAATAAAAAAAGGTTGAAAATAATAGTAGTGAAATATTACAGAAAGCAGAGGCAATTCTTAATTTATCCGGAGATATTCAAGCATTTGCAACTACTTTTTATTCTTGAACCTGTTAGGAACGAGAGCAGCTGAGCCATTGTGAGCAACCTGTGTATAACCCCTTAACAACAAAGGGGTTATGCATCAGGTTGTTTATAAGGGCGGTTGATGCACAGATACATTGTTTTTCACGAGATCTTTCTTGCATAATCTCCTCGTAGTAAGATATAATTATCAAAAATATCTACGAGGAGGTCAAAGGAGATGATTTGTATGGATGCATGGACAAGCATAAGGTTTCTCCATTCTAAAGGTGAATCTTTGCGGTGGATTGCAAGGGAATTGGGGGTGAGCAGGAATACGGTCAGGATTGCTCAACAGAAGATAAATCCAGTAAAACACTTACGGATAATCTTGGTTTTGCTGAAATATTATTCAGTGGAGCAGGTAAAACAGGTAATGGCAAGGGCGTGTGAATTAAATTGTTATTCGCACAACATAATAGAAGGGTTGTTAAGGAGGGAAATGGATATAGAAATAAAATGTTCAGGAATAATTAAGGGCAAGGGTTGCGAAATGGGCGTAAATGTTGAACGAGATTTAATGGAATATGACAAAATACTATCGTAAGGAGGATAAAAAAATGGCAGATGAGATAGCACCTCTGGAAGTGGTAAGTCTAAAGAACCATTTGGAAACACTTAGGTTAGATACAATATTGGGGATATTTAAAGAGGAGGCGAAGAAGGCATCAGAGACGAAGATAAGTTACACAGAGTACCTGTCAAGACTAATGGCGGAAGAGATCATAACAAAAACAGACAGGTCAATTAATTACAGAATGCGAATAGCAAGATTCCCACAAATAAAAACCATAGAAGGGTTTGATTTCAGATTTCAGCCGCAGTTAGAGGAGAGATTGATAAAGGAATTGTGTGAATTTGTATTCCTTGAGAAGGCGGAGAATGTGTTGCTTGTCGGTCCTTCAGGGGTATGAAAAACACATCTGGCAATAGGTATAGGAATAAAGGCGTGTGAGAAAAGAAAAAAGGTGCTGTTTGCAGATGCAGGGAAATTGATAGAGGAGTTGATGTTAAGCATGATTGATAAGACATTGCCGCAAAAAATAGAGAGATTGACAAGGTATGATTTGCTTGTTATAGATGAGCTGGGATACATGTGTGTGGGTAAAGAAGGGGCTAATTTGTTGTTTCAGTTGATGTCAAGATGCTATGAAAAAGTGTCTATTATCCTT
>JAHIZN010000247.1 GCA_018814245.1 bacterium | reverse complement strand
GAATTGCCACAGGATATTGAGCAGTTACGACTTTTATACTATCTGAAACAATATTTGCCATATGGCATGTTTTATTGTCAACAGTATTTTTGATCTGTAACATCATTCGCTTACTACGCTTACTCCATCAACCCATAAAGGCGGGGCAAGGATGCTGTCGTAGCAAGATGCCTCTGATCCTATTTCAATTAAGTGATTTAATGTTTCGTATACATTTCCTGCAATCATGGTATCCTTAATCCGACCAACAATCTCTCCATTTTCTACCTTAAAACCAAGATCAACATTAACCGAAAACTCTCCAGCCAAGACATTGCCTTGTCCGACACCAATAACTTGCTGGACAATCAACCCATTTTTCATTTGTTTTATCATTTTATCAAGAGACATTTCACCTGGCTGAACAACCAGATTGCTGCAATGGGGTGATGGCAGCGAGTCAAAGCTACGATAGCCGTTGCCTGTAGACTTACTATTCATAAGCCCTGCGGTTTGAAGATCAAAAAGATGCCTCTTTAGTATGCCATTTTCAATCAATGCTGATTTTGAGGTTGATACCCCTTCACCATCTATTGGACAACTGTTTGAAGCAAAATCTATGGTAGCGTCATCCATGATGTTTAACCGTGAGTCCACTATCTGTTGCCCTATTCTTTCCCCAAGGGGAGATACCCCTTTTTGAACCATTTTCCCATTTAGCCCCAGTTCAATTGGTTCTAAGAGTATACTTACAACATGTGGGGTAAAGATAACAGGCATTTGCCCTGTCTTTACTACAGCATCCTTTTTTGTCAGGCTAAGGACATCAATTATTTTCTGTGGAATCTTTGACAGCAGATCCTTTGAATATTTGCATGACCATTCCCCATCAAACACCCATATCAGGCTTTGTCCTGAAACTAATAAGCCCTCTACAGAAACACTAAGATGTGATTTTTCGTAGGATACATCCAATCCTGAAGAATTCAGTATCCTTATTGTAGACATGGATCTGTTTATCTCCAACCCACACTGAATGTCAGGCTCTTTTTCAAGAATACAGGCAATAATCTCCTCACCCATAGTCTTTATTTCTCTATCTGATAAAAGGGCTGTTTCTTTGTCAAAGATACAAACATCTTTCAATGTCTCTGGTTGTGAAGGAAAAACAAACCGTGCCTCCTGACCAAAGGATGCACTCTCCATAGCGTATGTTATTAATTTGTCAATCCTGTCAGGGTTTGAGGCAATATCCCCGGCAGCAGTAGTACTGGAAAACCCAATCTGTCCATGATGAATAACCCGCAAACCAATCCCCTCGGTTTGTTTTAAGCGAATACATTTCAGTTTATTGGATTCAAACTTTACAGGCATACTTTCCCTTTGGGCATAAATTATCTCGGCAGAGTCTGCCTGTTTTAAGCAGCAATTCAGAATATGTTCCACAAGCCTTCTCCTTTACAATCACGGATTAAAATTAATCTCTGGCACCAGATGTGCCTTTCTTATATCATTCAACGGAATTTTTATCTCATCCCCTGTCATCTTAATAATCACACAGCCATCTTCGACCCCTTCCAGACACCCTTCAAAGTTTTTTCTGCCTTCTATTGGCAGAAGAGTAACTATCTTTGCCTTTTCCCCCTGATACCGAAGAAAATCAGCCTCTTTTTTGAGCGACCTGTTTATCCCTGGTGAGGAAACCTCTAACTGATAATTTTTTGTGATGATATTATCCAGCTCATGTTCTACCATTCTGCTTAGCCTGGTACAATCATCAATATCTATACCACCCTCCTTTTCTACAAATATCTGGACAATTGCCTGATGATACCCTGCATGGTATTCTATTGTTACTACCGTCAAACCCAAAGCATCAGCTGCGGGCTCCACAACAGAAGAGATGCTCGAAACTATGTCTGTCATCTGTTATCCTCCTTTTTTTCAACCTGCGTAATTATATACAAACTGTAACTATTCAGCTATCTCATTTTCACACATGACATGAAATCAGTCAATACGCTTTTACAGAGAAAGAGCCACAAAGGGTGTAAATATCGGTGGTGTCTCCCTTTTCTCCATTATCTCCCTATCTCTCTATTCTCTATCCCCTTATCTCCTAAG